>NZ_JAALFC010000010.1 GCF_011058155.1 Litoribacterium kuwaitense
TATGAAAAAGGCGCTATGATCATTACTTCAAATAAATCGTATCTAGAATGGGGGAAAACGTTTGGAGACGACGTGTTAGCAACCGCGATATTGGATCGCCTCCTGCATCACTCGGTTACGTTTAGCATCAAAGGTGATTCCTATCGCATGGAAGAGAAGAAAAAGGCCGGGGTATTTCCTCTGCCTTCAGCTCCAGAAACAGCAAAGTGAGGAATTTTAGTCCGGCGTTTTTGGGGATTTTTAACCCGATATTGACACTTGCCTCTTTTTTAATCAGGCTAATAGTTGAATACAGACTAAATCATTCTCCTTTAAGCAGGACTGTTCCTATTAGTATAACTGTATCTTTTTTTGTTTTGCTGTTATAATCTCTGCTCATTTATCACTCCTCCCCCCCTGCTTATTGGACAGGGAGGATAGAGTCTTTCTTATTCCATTAAAGCACCTTTAGTTTGATTTTATTTTTGTAAGAATTGGTTTTGTTTTTAGTAACCCCAAATCAACTGATGTTTCTATGTAACCAATTATTTGATTAAATGTAAATACATTAAGTTGTTCATTTATAACTTCCTTATCATACTCCATATCTCCAAGTGCATAAGGAACAAAATTTTCAACATCTTTAGAATTAACTTCTTCTAAATCTAGAATTGTAGGAAAATGACTAAGTTGTTTTTTTAGTTCTTCTGTAAATCCATAGTGTTCTAATAATTTTCCATTAAGTAATCTGAAATCATTATGGTATAACTTATATAAGCCTTCATCAGCATCCATTCTGTTTCTTAACCAAGAAAGGTTAAAACCCCTTAGAAATATATCATCAGCAATTAAATGTGTATAGTATCCTAATATATATGGATTAGTATTTTCCACTATGGAACTATATTTAGTTAAAAACCCACTATAATCAACTCTTCTTGAATAATCTTGGACTTCACCTACAAAGAAATGTGATAAATTCTTTTCATCAAATGAAAAACAGCATCTGGAGCAATACTACCAAGCAAAAATGATGTTTTATCCTCAATAGATAAAGAATCTGCAATTTTATTACCAATAATTAGGTGCATTATTCTTGAACCCAAAATACTCATCTCCCTTTTTTTATGGATATTATAACATTATTTTCTAGCTAATTGTTGAACTATTCTGCCATTAACTTGATTAAATATAGGAACTGTTAATTTAATTATGGCATAGGAGGTTACTTGTTTTGCATCATCTCCTTTACCATTGAGAAAAAGCTCATGCAGAACAAACAACAGAAGGAAATTCAGGAATACAATCTGCTAAATTCTCAAGAAACACACCATACAGACTGCCCTTCCTATGCAGACAAAAAAGCAGGGATATATGAGGATAAGGCAGTCCATATTGTAGGTGTAGCAAGGGATGAGGTAGTCTCCTGCGCTGTAAAATGAGCAGGACATTCCTTACCTATCACCTGCTGTAAAAGGACACAGGGGGGCTATTCTGAGGGCTACTGAAATGCTGAGGTGTTGGAGCTGTTAGAAGGGCTGAGAAAGACTGTCAGAGCCTCTGAGATAGTAGCAGACATGAGCTATTTGACAAGGTAGTAAAAGTATGCTCAGGGATTGTCTGACTGTACTGTAGTTAGTTTTGATGAGTCAATACTCATAAAGTCCAACTTGCATCTATATACAGCATATTGTATGACTTGGCAAAGCCTTGATACTACTGCATTTGCAGCTCTATTGACAATGTGGGGGTATTATGCTTGTACCTTTAGCTGTCTCTACCTGCATCATACAGATAATTACATTCATTGAGCTTTAAGACAGTATGAGCAGGATGAGGAATAAGACTGAGAATGATGAGTATTTATTGTCTGTTATCAGGTAGGGGGTAGCACAGGGGGTCAGGCATGGCATAGCTAGGCAGGTAGGGCTGTAAAATTACATATTCCATTTTCAGCAATCTGAGGACATTGGCTGTTAAGGTGTCACAGTTTTAAAAAGCTCTCTAATTATAGTAGTGGAACACATCATACTACTAAGGAGAGGATACACCATGAAACAGCACCATATTACAGCTAATAGAAAGCCTGACAAGGTTATAAATACAGGTAAAGCTATTGTAAGGACTTATGGAGAACTGAATACAGAGGCTTTTGCTAGATGCCTATTAGGGATGAAACAAAAGGTAAATAAAACAGAGAAAAAGACAGCTTAGGACTTTGCCTAGACTGTCTCTTTTTTTACTCATATCCATTTAGAACTACATCCAACTCAGGAGGCTCATCTTTATCAAATCTGCTATACCATATCTCCTTAAAAGTCATCTGTAGAGTCTGTCTCTTTTGCTCATCAGACAGGTCATCCCATTTCTCTAAGGAGTTTACAATGTTAGACTGATGCTTTATCTCCTGCTCAATATCTACAGCAGAGTATTGCTCCTCAGCTTGTCTAAGCTGTTCCATCAGCTCAGCCTTTTCATCCTTAATCTTTGCAACCTGTTTAAAGATAACATCTTGAGATACAGGAGCATCATCATCCCCTATCATATCTAACCATGGCTCCTCTTTACTCTCTAGCTTAGTGATGGCTCTTTTAAGAGCATCTACATCAGACTTTTTACTATTCTTTATCTCTTTTGCATCAGTTTCTAGTAGCTCCTTTATTGTCTGCTCTACCTGATGCTTATAGCTCTTAACTAGCTCTCTAATAGCATCCTCAATTACTACAGCCTGACATCCATTATTCCCACACTTTTCTTTTTGTTTAACATAAGGTCTACAGGCTCTGATGTAATATACATAATCTCCTGACCTTTCTAGAGTACCATCAGGGAGCTTACTCCTCTTAGGTTTGCTACCTGCTATAGTCATTACTCTTTTACAGTTTGGGCATCTGAGCAATCCCTGCAAGTAATGCTTAGGAGCTTTAGAAAGGCTCTTATAGTTTTTAGCTCTATCATCAAGTATCTGCTTTATCTTTGCATACTCAGCATCTGTAATTAAAGCCTCATGGCTATTCTTAACCTCAATCTGCTCATCTTTCCATTGTTGGATAACATGACCTCTAATAATAGGACTATGAGCTATACTTTTTATATTGTGTATATCCCACAGATTACCTTTTCTAGTCCTATATCCTAAAGTATTGAGCTTGTCACAAATGCCCTTATATGACTCTCCCTCTAGGAGCATATCAGTTATCTTTCTAACTAATTTGGACTCCTCAGGATGAGGCTTAATCTTTCTAGTTTCTTTGTCATATTCATAACCATAAATAATTTTACCTGTAATGACTCCCTGCTTAACAGATGCCTTTCTGCCCTCATTCAATCTATTTACAATAAAGCTATACTCAGCCTGAGACATTGTTGCCTGTATCTGTAGCATTGTTACTGTAGTAGTGTCTGTAAGGTCATACTCAGTATCTTTTACATAGAGGGTAGTCATTCCCTGCTCTACAAAATAATCCTCCATTATCTCTAGGAAATGTCTTTGTTTTCTACTGAGCCTGTCCACAGCATGAACCATAACAGCATCAATCTTATCTAATCCTATATCCTGTCTTAACCTTTGTAGCTCAGGTCTAACTAAAGCCTGAGAGCTTTCTATCTCCTCATATAGCTCATAGCTCCATCCATTCCTCTCAGCTACCTCAATCAAATACTTTTTATGCTTGGCTAAGTCCTGAGTACCATCCTCAGCCCTTGACTTTCTTAAATAAATGCCTACTTTCACAATAGGTCTCCCTTTCATTGTATCAGTCTCCTTTAGTATAATTGATAATAAAGCTAATTAAAAGGTGACTGTACTTTGTGATAATTGACAATTCATCTATTCACTGCAATTAAGCTTCCACTTTATAGGGATTTAGATCATCATAATCCTTTCATTCATTTGAGACAAGTCAGCAATTTAACATTTTAACCTATATTAATCTCATTTGTTTAATGTACATGTGTGCATCTTTCTCTCCTCAAATCAAATCTAGCTTCTCACGCTTACCTCATGACGTTGACTCTATCATCGTTTCCGTTGTTCTCAAAAGAAAGGTAGACCGTTCTAATCTCACTTCTCAAATTTAACCATTTTATTTTTTCTACCTTAATGTGTAAATTCGCAATTTAGCAAAATACAGTGCAATGACAGCTATTTATGGCATACGGGTCTTTGAGGATTAACGAATTGCGTAGAAAATAATGAAGTAAACCCCGAAGTCGAAATGAAGGTGTGACGAATAATGCTGGAAATACCGATATAGTGATGCCAAATCGTGAACGAGCATTCTCCGCCATTCCTTTTTCACCGCTTGACACCCCTTCTGCTCATTCTCCATCCGTCATATCATAAAAAACCGCAGACGGATCGACTGCGGCTTTCTTTCATCGCTATTCTTTCCAATGAAGCATGCCAATGCCACTTTCAATTTTTTGCAAAAGTCCGCTGGCTACTCAGATGTATATCAATTTAAATAGAAAGTGATCGAGACTGTAAAAAACGGCTTCGCTTTGTCATATTTGCTGATTGAGATAACGAGCGTGCGGAGTTTAGCCGCGGAGCACGAGTGTGATAAAGCTGTCTCCGCTAACTGTACTACGCCTGATGAAGCGCTGCTTTCTCAGGATAAATCATCTGGCAAAATGAGCTGACCGCACTCTTTCTCCGCCAACTGGCCTTCAGCCATTTGCACGTGACCGCGGACAATCGTCATCACAGGCCATCCTTTCACTGGAAAGCCGTCATACGCCGTTACTTTACTTTTACTGTGCAGCTCTGCTTCAACGATCGGTTTGTGTACATTCATATCGACAATCGTGACATCAGCGTCGCTTCCAATAGCAAGCGTCCCTTTTTGCTTGTCGACACCGAAAAGCTTGGCGGGTCCTTCGGCGAGCAGTCGGGATACATCAGTCAGCTCAAGGCGACCCTCGCTTACAGCGTTCAGCATCAATGGTGCGAGCGATTCTACTCCACACATGCCTGCCGGAATTGACCAAAGATCGCCGTCTTTCTCTTCTGCTGTATGCGGCGCATGGTCGGAGCACACGTGGGAGAGCGTACCGTCAGCAAGACCTTCCCAAAGGGCATCCTGATCTTCCTTAAATTTTACCGGTGGATATACTTTCATTTTCGGACCGACTTTCTCGTAATCTCCTTCATGGAGGAAAAGATAATGCGGGCATGTCTCGCCTGTGATCGGCAAGCCTTCTTGCTGTGCTTTGCGAACGAGCTCGACACCTTCCTTCGTACTTATATGAAGAATGTGAAGCCGTGCACCAGTCGCTCGGGCCATTGAAATGCCGGTTTCAATCGTCAATGATTCTGCTAAACTTGGGCGTCCTTCGAGTAAATCCCGATACGTTTTGCCACCTCTTGCTTCTACGCGAGCTGTCAGTTGTTGAATCAGTGCGCTGTTTTCCGCATGTATTGCAAACACTTTGTCTGTTTTGGCGGCGTGCTCAAACATTTCGTACACTTCTCCGTCCGTAAATGGCGGAATAACGTCTTCCATACCAGGCTTGTAATTGTACATGAGCTCAAACGTTTTCTGATGGACCGCATAGCCCCAGAAAAATTTCAACCCAATCACGCCTTTTTTCGCAAGCGGGAGCTGCTGATCGTTATTTAAATGGCCGAGACAAATGCCCCACAGCCCAAAATCGACAAAGGCTTTTTCGGAAAGGTTTGCTTTTTGTGCATCAAAGTTCGCCGGATTGTCGACCGGAGGCTTCGTGTTCGGCATTTCAAAGATAGACGTAATGCCCCCAGCTGCGGCAGCCCTTGTGGAATGGGCAAAATCTTCTTTATGCGTTCCGCCTGGATCACGACTGTGGACGTGGGTGTCAATAAAGCCAGGAAAGACGTATTGACCAGAAGCATCAATCGTTTTTTCCGCTCCGGGAAGCTCCGTTGCTGACACTGCGGCAATCTTGCCGTCTTTTATATAAACGTTCGCCTTCTCTAATCGGTCTGCATGAACCAACGTGCCGTTTTTAATTTCTACATCCCACATTCAGGCTTCACCTCTTCTGCTTTTTTAGGCAATGCTGCACCAATAACTGTATGAATGTCATCGATACCCCGTTCACTCATATACAACTTCACTTCTTCTAAAATACGAATCATTGCGTCTGGCTGGATAAAGCTCGCCGTGCCGACTTGCACAGCACTGGCACCGGCAAGCATCATTTCGATCACATCTTCACCGTTCATAATGCCGCCACAGCCGATAATTGGAATATTGACCGCTTGTGCTGTTTGATAGATGAGGCGAACGATCACCGGCTTCGTCGCTGGTCCTGAAAAACCGCCCATTCCTTGACCGATTTTTGGCTTCCACGTATCGACATCAATCGCCATCGCAAGCATCGTATTGGCGACATTTAAGGCGTCGGCGCCAGCTTCTTCTGCCGCCTTAGCAATCGTTTGAATGCTCGTGACGTTCGGTGTAAGCTTCGGGATAACCGGTTTGTCAGTGACATGACGAACAGCTTTCATAAGCGTGTATGTCGTATCTGCTTCCATTCCGAAAGCAAGTCCATTCCCTTTTAAATTTGGGCAGGATATATTAAGTTCAAGTGCAGCAACATCAGGGTGAGCGCCAAGGCGAGCTGACATTTCCGCAAATTCTTCGATCGAATCAGCGGAGATACTCGGAATCAATGGTGGTGAATATTTTGCATATTGTGGAATCAATTCTTTTTCGTAGTATTCGATTCCTTTTGATTGAATGCCGATCGAATTAATCATGCCTGCGCTCGTCTCACAAACGCGCGGTGTCGGATTGCCTGGGCGAGGGTACTTTGTGATGCTTTTTGGAACGAGGGCACCGATTTGGTTAAAATCAAGCGAATCCGCCATTTCCGGACCAAATGTCCCCGATGCCGGCATAATTGGATTTTGCAGGACAAGTCTGCCAATATCAACCGCAAGCTTCATCGCAACACCACCTCCTCCAGTCCGAACACCGGTCCTTCTCTACAGACACGGACGCTTTGCAGCGCGCCATCTTCTTTTTTTATATCGCAGACACAGGCAAAGCAGACACCCATCGCACAGCCCATGTGCTCCTCTAACGCAATTTCCCCGGGGACGCCATGCGTACTTGACAACTCCTGAGCCAGTCTTGCGAGCCGGTTTGAACCGCACGTAAACATTTGATCAATATGATGTGTCGTCAACAGCTCTTCAAGGAGGCGTTTCACATTTGGCACATCACTCGTCCCTTCTTCATCAGTGACCAGATGCACTTCAGCACCAGAGACACGCAGTTCATCGGCAGCTAAGAGATCATTCGGCGATCGTGCGCTTAGAACGGCTAAAGAAGTAACATTCTTTTCAGCGGCTTCTTGGGCGATCGCGGCAAGCGTCGCAATACCAACCCCGCGTGCTAAATGTAAAATTTTTGTAGCATTTGGCTCGAGAGTAAAACCTTCGCCTAATGGCCCCATAACATCGATCCGGTCCCCTGGTCGAAAGGCGGTCATTTTTTTCGTGCCCGCTCCTTTCACTAAATACAAAAACTCAATGCGGTCAGAGAATATTCGGTAAATGCTCAAAGGTCTTCTTAAAAAGGGTGTCCAGCCATCGTGACATAAAATATGAAAGAATTGTCCAGCGTGGATTGGTTCGTTCACTGCTGAGGTGTCAACGACCATATGCCAATACCGCTGACTGACTTGTTTGTTTGCTAACACTGGCAATGCATAGGTTTTCATAGACTTATCCCTCACTTCCTTCGGCTACTTTTGCTACCGAAACAATCGCGTCGTACATCACTTGCGCGCCTAGCGCCACATCTTCAATGCGACTAAATTCATCAGGGTGGTGACTGATGCCTTTTTCAGACGGAATAAACAGCAGGGCTGCCGGACAAAGCGAAGCCACATTCATGACATCGTGCCCCGCGCCGCTCGGCATTTCTATAAATGAAATGCTTCGCCGTTTGGCTGCGTCTGCAAGGATATCGAGCAAATCATCAGACATTTTAATGGGTGGATCGTCACACAGCATCTCGATCGAAACAGATAAGCCGCGCTGTGTTTCCAAGTAAGCAGCAGCTTGTTTTATATGCTGGACTACCTTTTGCTTGGAAGCTGCGTCGGTTCCACGAATATCAATTGTGAGTTCTGCTTTTCCTGGAATGACATTCATTGCTCCCGGTGAGGCTTGCAGCGTGCCGACGGTTGCCACTGTCCCTGCCGGTGCCTCCATTCGGCCTGCTGTCTCAACAGCTAGCACAAGCTCAGCCGCCCCTGCAAGTGCATCTTTGCGATCGCCCATTTTTGTGCTTCCTGAGTGACTCGCTTGCCCATGAACCGTGACCGCCATCCGTGTTGGTGCAGCAATCCCTGTCACAAGCCCAATAGATCTTCCGCTCGCTTCTAATACAAGCCCTTGTTCGATATGCAACTCAAAAAAAGCGAGAAATTCGTCATTGGATCGTTTCGGGTCAAGAGACGGGTCAATCATTTCTGCTTTTTCTAAAGCTTGTCCGAGTGTAATGCCTTCTTTATCCGTCAAGGAGGTTATTTTTTCAATGCTCGTCTTGCCACACATGACTTGGCTGCCTACCGTCGCTTTATTAAATCGGGCCGATTCCTCGCAAGCAAAAACGATCAGCTCTAAAGGATGTTTCGTACGCACTTCGTTGTCATCAAGGTTGTGCAGAATTTCCAAGCCGGCGACAACACCGGCAACCCCGTCGTATCCGCCAGCCTCATACACCGTGTCAATATGTGAACCAAACGCAACAGCTGGGAGACCTTTTTCTCCTACACCTTCTCTGCGAATGATCAGGTTTCCAATGGCATCAACGCGAACGTTCCATCCATTTTCTTGAGCTAGTTCATAGAGCGCTTGAATGGCGCTGCGCTCTTCTTTTGAATAAGCGAGACGATTTAAGCCAATGCCTTGCGCGCCAAATTGGTTGATGATATTAAACAAATGCTGTATGCGCATGTGATCCATAGCTATAACCCCTTATCTTTAACTTCTATATTTACTTATTTCGCTCGCTCCCTTCGCTTCACCTATGTCTAAACCGACAATAAAACATTAAATTCATTGTCTTAATCGATAATCTCTTTGTAAATGATTTCTCATTTTTAACCCTAAATACAATTTCGTTTTATCATCTGTGATCTTCACATCTAACCCGGTCAGCTGTTGCACCTTTCGCAGACGATACTTCAACGTATTTACGTGAACAAACAGTGCTTCACTCGTCCACTTTAATTGTTCGTTACACGAAAAATATGTTTCAAGCGTCGTGACGAGCTGAATATCGTTCTCTTCGTCAAAAGTATCGAGTGGCCCAATCGTCTCTTCATACATTTGCTGCAATGTTTCCGCATCTTGAACGACAGCAAATAAACGATGTAAGCCGAGTGAAGAAAAATGGACGAGCTCACCAATCCTCCCAGTATCTTTCGCAATCGATACGGTTTGTTCTGCTTCCCTGAAGCTTTTTCGCGCGCCTTCCACACCAATACCTGGACGACTTGCCCCTAGAACACAAGACTTCCCAAACTCCCGTAACGCTTGTTCATGAATTAAATCTTTCGCTTCAGCAAAATGTTCTTCAGGACAAAGCACATACACATTGCTACGAAATGAACCAATCACAGTATCGGGAAATGAAGCCAGCACTTGTTTTTCAAAAAGGTGGTAAGGCTGGGGAACCTTCTCCAGCTTTTCTTCTGAAAGCTCGTGTACGATCGTAATACAAACATAAGGTTTTTTAGGATCGTAGCGAAACATTTTAGATTTCTCTTCTAGATCACTGACAGTAAGCCAATCACTTAAAAACAGATCGCGCAAAAAATCGTTTTTATATTGCTGTTGGACTTCCACTTTAGCGAGCTGCCTCATAAACTCTAATGAAAAAAGCAATGACGCTCGTTCTAAAACCATCATGTCGATCGCCCGGTGACCGCCCCCCCAGCACGTCACCAAACCGACGACGTCATTGTCAACCATGACAGGAGCAACGAGACAGTCCCCGAGCTCGGCTGACTCAGCTTCTCTCATGAATTGAACAGGGCGCTCCAGCTCCGCAATTTCTTCAAGCTGGTCAGGCGTCAACGGCTTTATTTTGAATGGAGGCGAAGGCACATCGACCATCGGGCTTAAGCTTTCAAGCGTGACGACATTTTTTGTCAAATCAACAAGAACGAGTAACAGAGAAGCGAAATCGCGAGAGTGATGCGCCGATTCGGTCATCACTTTATGCGCCTGCTCCACCTCTTCCTGCAAAACCATCTGCTCGTCAAAGATGACCCCCATCGCAGGGGAAAGAATATCTAAATAGCTCACCTGCTTCGGAATCTCAATGAGCGGGAAATCCAAACGCTCCGCTTCGTCAACCATGCTTTGAGGGATCTCTTTAATAAAACGGTGCGGCTTAATCGCTAAAGCCGCCGTCCCCGCTTCCTTTAAATCGTGAATCAACTGAACTTGAGCTTCTGCATCATCTCGTATTGGATATAAGCTTGTCAGTAAAAGCTCTCCACCCTTTAGCCACTGAACGATGTCAGGAACCTCCATGACTGTGACAGATGACACGTGCTGGCTGCTTCCCTTTTCACCAGCAATGATTTTACATGCCGCCAATCCACCTGTATTCATAAGGCTCTTTACCGTAACAGCCATAGCTTACTCCACCAACCGCAAGACAAAGAGTGCTGCATCCGGCACATACGTTATGATGATGAGCGCAACGATATTCGCGGCTAAGAAACGTACAAGACCTGGCATCATCTGAATCATGTTTTGCTTCGTAATGTTTTGCGTCACAAAAATATTAATGCCAAACGGCGGCGTATACATGCCGATCGCGAGGTTTGCGATCATAATGACACCGAGGTGAACCGGGTCAACACCAAGCGCTGTCGCCGCTGGAAAAATAAGCGGAGCAACGATGATAATGGCCGCAACACCTTCCATAAACATACCGAGAACTAAAAGAACAACATTGAGCACGAGCAAAAATAAAATGACTGATGTAATGTTTTCACTAATTAATGAAGCGATTAATTGTGGTACCTGTCCTCGTGTGAGCATCCAGCCGAGCACTTGCGCCGCTGCCACTAGAACAAGCACTTGCGCACTCGTTACGGCTGAATCGACACAGACGCGATACAGTTTTTTCAAATCCATCTCTTTATAAATAAAAACACTAATTAAGAGTGCATAAACTGCTGACACACCAGCTGCCTCAGTCGGCGTGAAAGTACCGGTGTAAATGCCCCCCATGATAATGACAGGAATGAGCAAAGCCCAGCCGGCTTTTCGCGTCGCTACCAAAAATTCACGAGCCGTCGCTTTTTTATCACGGTGTAAATCGTGCTTACGTGCATAAATGGCAATATAAACAATGGATGAAATGCCTAAAATGATTCCCGCACCAATTCCTGCGAGAAAGAGTTGCCCGACGGAAACACCCGTCACTGACCCGTAAATAATGAGGGTAATACTAGGAGGAATGACAAGGGACACGGCGCCCGCTGAGGCAAGCAATCCCCCCGAAAAGGATGGTTGATAATTTTTACGCAGCATTTCCGGATAAATAATTTTACCGATGGCCATGACCGTCGCAGGGCTTGACCCACTCAAAGCCCCAAAAAACATGCTCGACAGCTGTGCAGTATACGCAACGCCACCAGCTAAATGACCGACAATTGCGCGTGCCCAGCGTAATATCCGTTCAGATAATCCGCCACGCTCCATGATATTGGCGGCAAAGATAAAAAAAGGAAGTGCCATAAGAGCGAATTGATCGATTCCGCCAAATAAGCGCTGAATTAAAATCATTGGCTGAATATCACTAAAAAACAGCACAGCTAGAAACGCACTTAACGTCATCGCTACGAAGATCGGCATGCTCGTAAACAAAAAGACAATTAATGCAATCAGCATAAACGTGATCATACAGATTCCTCCCCAGCTTCGGACGTCGGTTCATGACCGCGCAATAAGCCTACCATCCGTTCAATGACATGGATGATCGAAAGAATCGCTCCGATCGGGATGGCTAAATACACCCAAAACATCTCAATGCGGAGTGACGGTGTTATTTGCCCGGTTCTCTGACTAAATTGAACGAGATCATAGCCATACTTCGCCATAAAAACAAGCATGACGAGAGAACATACATAGACAAGCAGTCGAACGATCTTTTGACCGGGCTTCGATAAAAACTCCACAAAAAGGTCAATTCCGACATGGAGCCCACGTCTAAAGCAAAGAGCAGACCCTATGAAAGTGATCCAAATCATACAGTAGCGGATAAATTCCTCAGCCCACGTCGTATTTGCTGAAAAACCTGCCCGAAGTACAATATTGATAAACAAAACAAGCGTTGCCGCCATCAGCGTAATTGCGATAAACGCTTCTTCTATTTTCGCCAAATATTTCACCCGTTCTTCCCTCCTCGTTGTCACCTCGAATCAACATATTCACATCATAGAGAAGCTTTCAATGGTTACCGTCTCGTAAATTAAAGGGCATGGCATCGGTGCCATGCCCTTTTTTACATTATTCAGCTGTAGCAGCCTCAATCGCTTCATATAATTTCTCTAAACGCTCTTGTTGTTCAGGCGTGCTGTACAGCTCCTTGTGCATCGGTTGAGATGCTTTACGGAAGGCCTCGATTTCTTCTGCCGTAAGTTCGTAATAATTCACGCCTGCATCTTTAATCTGCTGACGATACTCATCCTCAGTCTCTGTCAACGCTTCCCGTGCCGCCTCTTTCCCGGCAGCTTCCGCTTCTGTGATGACGTTTTGCGCATCCTCAGATAACCCGTCATACCACATTTGGTTTGCCATAAACACATAAGTCATCGTTCCGTGATAGCTTTCAATAATATTGCTTTGCACTTCATGATAATTATTTAAAAAGATTGTTTGTAATGGGTTTTCCTGACCGTCAACAACACCTTGCTGCAAAGAATTATACAACTCTGCATATGGCACAGGAATCGCATTACCGCCCCACCCTTTATATTGCTCAATAAGTAACGGGGATTCCATTGTTCTCATCGTAATCCCTTCAAAGTCAGATGGCTGTCGGATTTCTTTTTCTCCGGTTGTAAATAGCTTATATCCGCCAGGCCAGAAACCAAGACCTTTAAAGCCACCCTGCTCTAAAGTGCCTAGTAATTCTTGTCCAGCTTCTCCATCTAGCACTTCATACATTGCTTTTGCGTCAGCGGGCCATAAGTAAGGCAGGTCAACGACTTTTATATCATCTACAAAAGGAGAGACAACTGCTGACGGCTGCAATGTAATATCTATTTCGCCAATTTGTGTGGCTTCGACTTGCTCCCGTAAGCCGCCCAATTGCAGCGCTGGATAGATATCTACAGTAATCGCACCATCTGTCTCTGTCTCAATATGTTCTTTGAATGATTCAGCACCAATATGCTCCGGGCTGGAAACGGGCTGGTTGTGGCTTAACGTAATCGTCAGCTCTTCATAAGCCGCTTCTCCTTGCGTGCCATTATTCTCTGCCGGCTCTTGGGCTTGATCACTACTAGAGCCTCCTCCTGAGGAGCCACAAGCCGCGAGCATAGCGGCTAACGTAATTCCTGATGCTGCTTTTAACAATTGTTTCATACCGAATACCCCTTTTCGAATTTTCTGATCATATTTATATCGGTTGTCGCATTAAGTTGTTTAATGCTATACCTTCAAACAAAAAGTACACCACTGCTTTGCGAAACGAGACAGACACCGCCTTCACATCATTTTTTAAATAGCGCTCACCCTTATGATGAGTATACGGGTTTCGTGTACGTTTACAAAAGGACTATGTCAGAAAGTATACCACAGTTTTTTGTCGAATCCACACACGATTCGCTATTTTATATAGCTATATAGACAATTACCAATTATTCTAAAAATGGCTAATTTGTTAGCTAGTGAGCCGGAAAACGACACCCTTTTCTTTGCTCATTTTTTCACATACTAATCCGTGCTTCCTTAAAAAACCTCTGCATATCAGATGATGAATATGCAGAGGTGAAAAGGAGACCAGGCTACAAAGTTTGCTTAATATCTTTAAAGGCTTGCTCTTGCAGCTGATAATACTCAGTAAGGTTCTTCTCGTTTTTATGAGAAACAAAACGATCATACGATCTCACTGCCGTTAATGCACTTTGATACATCGTCTTTGCCGTTTGATTTTTGTCAAAGCTGATGTGTCCTTTAGATCATCAAGAGATTGCAAGATGACCTTCATTCGATTGACTTCTGTCGTTAATGAAGCAGTCGTGTTTGAATTCATTTGCTGTTTCATTTGCTCAAAAGTTTCTATCATTCTTGTTTGAATCCCTTTTACACGATCGGATTCTGGAAATACAGTTTTGAGCTTTTGAAAATGCTTAGGAAAAGTAATGGTGTAAACAGCATCATTTGACTGAAATTGAGAAGCATCAACATCTGGACGTTTATTTCGATCCATTTGATAGAGAAGCTGGATTCCTTCAGCACGAGTCATTGACTGAAAGGGCTCATAGGCTTCAAACGTATTCTCACCTTTTTTCCCTTTAGCCAGCCCTTCATCGTACATCCACCGGACAGTTTCTGTCTCATACCAAAATGTCTCCCCTTTAAACGTATAAACGATCGTATCTGCCGCTTCTACCCGATTAATTGGTGCATCCATCACACGATATTGGATGCGTCCGTCTTCATGAGCTACGATCGGATAGCCATAATAAACTGCCGTTTCTAAAACAGTGGATGACCATGATTGTGGTTGGATGGGCGACTGCAATTGTATATCTTCTAGATAGCGGAACAACATAGCGAACCATTGCGCCCTCGTCAATGGCGCGTTTGGCTTAAAAAGGGTATTCTCTTTATTGACCCCTTTAACATAGCCGTTGTCAAACCCCCAATCAATCGCTTCATCTGCCCAATGATGTGAAGGAACATCACGAAATACAGCTTCTGCTGGAGACGGCGAAGGCAAAAGGTTTGCCAATAAAAGCACACAGGCCGCCAACAGCCAGCGTGGCAATAATTTCATTCTCTCTCCCCCTAAAATGGCAAAAACCCTCTCATAATTTAATTCGAAATGTCACTTCTTTTTATGGGTGTGATTTCATCAACCTAATTTTTCCAATAACCTTTATATAACCTTTCCTACCTTTCTCTTTTTATAGAGCTTTCCCTTTATTTTTTAAACGTTTGTTGCTTTACATACGATACACACTACCGAAACAAAAGACACAACGCTTTGCCGCAGCGTGTGCCTTTTTAATAAAAATTACGGAGTCGATGGTGTTGTTGCGTCAAAAGCAACATCGCGAAAATGACTCGCATATTCAGGGTCATGAATGTGACAGGCAACATAATGCTCCGTACGCGCCTCTTGCCACTTCGGAACAACTTCAGCACACACTTCCTTTGCAAACGGGCAGCGTGTTCTAAATGGGCAGCCACTTGGCGGGTCTACCGGACTAGGTACATCCCCTTCAATGACAATCCGCTCACGTGTCCGCTCTTTCGCCGGATCAGCCAATGGAATGGCCGACAGCAACGCACGTGTATACGGGTGTAATGGCTCATCATAAATGGCGTGGCTTGAACCAAGCTCAGCAAAATGACCTAGATACATTACACCGACACGATCACTAATGTATTTAACCATAGACAGATCATGGGCGATAAATAAATACGTCAAATTTCGCTCACGTTGAAGATCTTGCAACAAGTTTACAACCTGTGCCTGAATGGAAACGTCCAACGCAGAAATCGGTTCGTCAGCAATGATGAAATCTGGGTCCACAGCAAGTGCACGGGCAATGCCAATCCGCTGGCGCTGACCTCCGGAAAACTCATGCGCATAACGTGTCGCATGCTCACTGTTTAAACCGACCGTCTCAAGCAATTCATTCACGCGCTCTTTTCGCTCGCCACTGTTCGAGGCAAGGCCATGAATGTCAATGCCCTCAGCGATAATGTCACGAACCGTTAAACGCGGATTCAAGCTGGCATATGGATCCTGGAAAATCATCTGCATTTTACGGTCAA
This sequence comes from Litoribacterium kuwaitense, assembly GCF_011058155.1. NCBI lineage: Bacteria > Bacillati > Bacillota > Bacilli > Caryophanales > Bacillaceae > Litoribacterium > Litoribacterium kuwaitense. Next base: position 16,016 of record NZ_JAALFC010000010.1, read on the forward strand.
GCGCCCGGCGTTCTTGCTTCGTTTTTTTCCCATAAATCGTTTGTCCCTCGTAACGAACATCGCCCTCAGTCGCATTATACAAACGAATCATCGTCCGACCTACAGTTGACTTTCCGCAACCAGATTCTCCAACGAGTCCAAGTGTTTCTCCTTTATAAATTTCAAAGGAGATTCCGTCGACCGCTTTTAGAATTTGCTTCCGACCTACATTGAAATGCTTTTTCAGTCCGTCAACTTCGATCAATACCTTTTTATCTGATGCTGTCATGACGTCCTCCCTCCTGCAACACGTTCAGGCAACTCTACTTTAGGCGCACGGTCGTCATTTAACCAGCAAGCTGCTTTTTGACTATCTGTGATAGGCTCTAAGGCAGGATTGTGATCAATACAAACTTTCATCGCATACGGACAACGGGCCGCAAATGGACAGCCGACAGGTGGGTCAGACAAGTCCGGCGGAGAACCAGGAATCGCTTGAAGCGTTGATTCTTCAATGCTTAAATCAGGCATTGAAGATAACAGTCCCCACGTGTACGGATGTTTCGGCTGATAGAAAATCTCATCAACTGTACCAGTTTCCGCCACTTGTCCCCCGTACATGACAACGACTCGATCAGCCATACTTGCAACAACACCGAGATCGTGTGTAATGAGGATAATGGCCATACCTAGCTTTTCCTTCAGCTCGTTCATTAACTCTAAAATCTGTGCCTGAATGGTCACATCGAGTGCCGTTGTCGGTTCATCGGCGATCAGCACTTTTGGATCACAAGCCAATGCGATAGCAATGACGACACGCTGTCTCATTCCTCCGGAAAACTGGTGAGGATACTGGTCAACACGCTTTTCCGGGTAAGGAATTCCAACGAGCTTGAGCAACTCTATTGCCCGTTTTTTCGCCTCATGTCCTGTGACATTTTGATGCTTTTTTAATCCTTCTGTAATCTGCTTCCCAACTTTCATCGTTGGGTTTAATGCAGTCATCGGATCTTGGAAAATCATCGAGATGTCTTTTCCGCGAAGCTTTTGCATATCTTTTTCCTTGAGCTTTAACAGATCTCTATCTTCGTAAAGGATTTCGCCCCCTTTAATCTCTCCAGGAGGCTGAGGGATTAATCCCATCACCGCGCGCGTTGTGACCGATTTTCCTGAGCCAGACTCACCAACAATGGCTAGCGTTTCACCCTTCTTTAACTCAAAATCCACACCACGAACGGCTTGAACTTCTCCTGCATATGTGTGAAACGACACTTGCAAATCTTTCACAGACAAAATAGGTTTTTGTTCGTTTTGCACCTCATCCACACCTCCTTCGCTCAAAATTAATCTCTCATTTTTGGATCGATGGCATCACGAAGTCCATCGCCGAGAAGATTAAAACAAATGAGTAAAATACTAATAACAACCGCTGGGAACACAGTCATGTACGGCGATATTTGCAAGCTGTCAAAGCCGCTATCCACAAGCGAACCTAACGAGGCATTTGGAGCCGGTACACCGAGACCGATAAAGCTCAAAAATGCTTCAAAAAAGATGGCGTTGGGAATGGTAAACATCGTCGTAATAATGATTTGTCCAAGCGTGTTCGGAAACAAATGCTTGCTGACTAAGCGTCCGTCGCTTGCACCTAATGTTCGGGAAGCCAAAATGTATTCCTGTTGCTTCAATTTTAGGATTTGCCCACGAACAACCCGGGCCATACTCACCCATCCAGTGATGACCATCGCAAGAATGATCGCCGGTATCCCGGGTTCTAAAAAGAGTAAAAGCAAAATAATAACAATGAGATTAGGAATCCCAATGAGGACTTCAATAATCCGTTGCATAATGTTGTCGACGCGCCCGCCATAATATGCGGAGATAGCACCATACAACACACCAATAATTAAGTCGAGAATCGCTGCAGCTACACCGATCAGCAAGGAAATTTGTGTACCAACCCAGACCCTTGTCCACAAGTCGCGGCCAAGCGTATCGGTACCGAACCAGTAATATACATCGTCTAAATTCCGTTCTGCATAAACGTCGACACCGTTTTTCACTCCATCGAAAGGAAGCCAAGATACGCTCTCGAGCACTGGCACCTTTGGAGGCAGACTGGCGTGAAGCGTTTCTTGAGACCTAAATGTATGCTCTGTCATTCCAGGTCCCACAAATGACATAATCGTAATGAGTAAAATTAAAATGAGACCTATAAGCGCAGCTTTATTTTTACGAAGCTGACGAAAGGCGTCTTGCCAAAAACTGACCGATTCACCACTGATGCGTTCTTGGTCAGGCTGCTTTTCGACCGGAGTGAACAGATCTTTGGTCAGTCGGTCATTCTGTTGTTCAGCCATTATTTGTCCCCTCCTGCCAGGCGAATTCGCGGATCAATGACGCCATACAGAATGTCGATGACAAAGATGACGACAATAAACAGCGCACTATAAAATAGCGTTGTACCCATAATTACTGGATAATCATTCGTAAATATCGAGTTAACGAACTGTTCACCGATACCTGGAATCGTAAAAATTTGCTCGATGACGAGTGACCCTGTCACGATACTTACAGTGAGCGGTCCGAGAATCGTCACAACCGGAATTAATGCGTTCCGAATGGAGTGTTTGATAATGACGCTCCACGTGAAATCCCTTTCGAACGAGCAGTTGTAATATAGTCTTGTCCAAGGACTTCGATCATTTCCGTTCGCATAAACCGAGCACACGTTGCAATAACAATGACCGCAAGGGAAATAGCTGGCATGACATGTGTCTCCAACTCCCAATCGCCCCAACCGGCAACAGGAAGAATTCTCCATTTAACACCAAACCAATATTGCATCATCCCAGCAAAGACGAAGGATGGAATAGACAACCCTAAAACTGCAATAATTAAAGCTGTATAATCAACCACTGTGTTTTGTTTAAGTGCAGAAATAATTCCGAGTGCTAAACCTACAATCGTCCCAATGATGATGGCTTCAACCCCAAGAATGACTGAAGGCTCAAGGCGATTCAAAATCATCTCAAGAACATCTCTACCTGTATATTGAAACGATACACCGAGATCTCCTTGAAACAAACCTTTCCAAAAATCCCCGTATTGTACAATCAATGGATCATTCAGACCGAAGCGCTCATTAAGCATCTCAATCTGCGCTTGTGATAAACGATCTTGGTTTTTATATGGTGAACCTGGCAAGCCTTGCATGAGTAAAAAAGTCGCGGTTGCAATGACAAAAAAGGTTGCCGTCATATACCCAAATCGTGAAAGAATATACCTACCCATCATCTCACCTCCAATTAAAGCATACACTGTTGATTCAAAAACAGATGAATCATGATTGCAATAGAAATCTTTACGAGTAAAAGACATGTCATCCAACACAGAAGAAAGCGGCAGTCCAAGGGGGCTGCCGCTCTATATCTTCTATGAGTTGAGCGCAGTTACTGCTTGCTTCCTTCAATGGACGCCCACTTGTAGCTGAATTCAGCACCAAAGCTGTGGACGAGAAGGTCTTTGACGTATGGCTTACGTAGATAAGCAATTCCGCGTTGGTAAATAGGAGAAATTGCTACATCTTCTTCAAGAAGAATTTGCTCAGCTTCAGCGAACAGTTCAAAACGCTTTTGTAAATCTTCCGTTTCGGCATTCGCTTCGGCCACTTTCGCATCATATGCTTCGTTACAGTAGTTCCCGTGGTTGTTTCCACCACCGCATAGGAACATATCTAAGAATGTGTTTGGATCTTGATAATCTGGTCCCCAACCACTTATCACCATTTCAAAGTCACCGCTCTTGGTGAGGGCAAGACGCTGGTTAAACGGCTGTTGGTTAATCGTCACTTCAAGTCCTTCTAAGTTGGACATGAGCTGCTCTTGAATATACTCCGCAGAACGAACTGCTCCGTCTGTATCATCGACCAACAAGTCTACAGCGATACTGTCTTTACCAAGCTCTTCAAGACCTTGTTGGAAGTATTCGTTTGCTTCTTCTGGACTTTCTTCAGTATTGAACTCGCCCGCAATTTCACGATAATCTGTACTATCATCTGTTCTTGCCAGACCTTGAGGCATGAAATAGTCTGCACCAACGGATCCGTTGTTAAGAATCACTTGGGCATGAGCCTCTTTGTCATAAGCTAATTCAATTGCACGGCGAATGTTTTCATTCGCAAAATGCTCGATATCGAAGTTGAACTGGAGATAGAATAAACTCGATTCATTAAATGTGTAGTATTCTTCGCTGTCTTTATACTGAGGAACAAATTCGCCTTTAAGTCCCCATTTTTGATCAATTTCGCCTGTTTCGTACAAGTTAATACCTGTTTGCTGCTGTTTTACAACACGGACATTGACTTCGTCCAACTGAACTGTGTCAGCATCCCAATAGTCTGCATTTTTCTGGAACTGCCAATCAGCCCCAGGGTTCCATTCTGTCATTGTGAATGGACCGTTAAAAACAATTGTTTCAGCGGATGTCCCGTAATCAGAACCTTGCTCTTCAGCAAATTTTTCTGGTTGCGGGTAATACGGACCGAACGCCAACAGACCGTCAAAATATGGTACTGCTTGCTCTAAAGTAATTTTGAGCGTTTTTTCATCAACCGCTTCAACACCTAATTGGTCTACTTGTCCAAAAATTTCTGACCCTTCTGTCGTAATCGCAGTTGCGTTTTTAACCGGTGCAAATGCATAGGCATACGGAGATAATGTGTCAGGGTGTAAAGCCTTCTGCCAAGCGTACACAAAATCATTTGCCGTTACTGGATCACCGTTTGACCAAGTTGCGTCACGCAATGTAAACGTGTAAGTAAGCCCATCTTCAGAAACCTCTGGCTCTTCAGCAGCCATTCCTAGGACAACTTGATCATTCTCATCCAAACGATACAAACCTTCAAAAGCATTGTTCATCGCTGTAAAAGAAATCGTATCCGTTGCTTGCGTCGTGTCCATCGTACTAATCTCGTCGGACTCAGCAAGATTCAACACTTGTTCTGCAGCGGCAGCATCACCTTCTGTCGCTTGCTCTTCCGTTCCTTCTTCACCTTCTGTGCCAGTGTTATCATCTGACTCAGCGCCTTCATTGCCGCAAGCTGCAATGACGAGCATGAGCGCTGCCATTAAAGCAAACAGCCAAAGTTTTGTACTTTTCTTAAGCACGTGTGAATACCCCCATTTCATATCATTCGTAAGGATTGGCGAGAAACTTTACATGTTTCTTAAAAAACCCTTGTTGATCATTATACAAAGTTCACTTGAATTTTGCACGCTTTTATTATTTTAAAATCGATTTTTCTTAAGATTTTTTAAGATAATGTAAACATCACTTTCTTTAGTTGTCGCATTATAACTGTAATGTTTTAAAGTATAGCCGTGTTAACTCATTGAATCAACTTGAAATATTTTTATACTAAAATAATTTGATGATGAGAAATTTTCAGTCACACTTCAATCATTTGCTTCCAGCTAGAAATTCGGCTTGTTTTTATGTATCCTTTAAGGGAATGGAGGCTTTTGTCATGAAGAGAAGATTGTTAATCACTTGCATCATTACATTATTAGGTACAGGCTTACTGCTCTTTCTATACGGTGAAATATCTAGCATCATGCTTAGCAACGCTTTATTTATCGTAACGCTCGTTTACTTATCAGCTGCGATCATTTTACATGTCATCGGCTCTGGGTTTTTTGACGGCTTCACTTACGGATATAAAAAACTTCGTAAGCATACATCAAAAACGGAGCAATTGATTGAAAATGATGATACGCGCACGCCTGATTTCACAGGTACGAAGCCTACGCGAGCAAAAAAAGAATGGATGTACAGCTTATACATATTTGCGGCAAGCTGTTTTTTCCTCAGCCTTTTGCTCATTGTCCTTTAAAGGTTTGCCTGCAAATAAGGACATGTCTTAGATTGCTCTTCTTTTCCCACAATAATCATTAACGAAACTTTTTGACTGCAAAAGATTAACAGTTTCTTCATAAAAGCCACCCAGTCGTTGAGCCAGATCAACTATGAATGATAAAGGAGAGAAAACAGCACATGTCATCTTTTCAACGCCCTGAGAGATTTAAGAGCGTACGAGCGCTTGCAGCTACAGCACGAGGAGACAATCCTGCCACTTTAGTCGTTAAAAATGCCACACTCGTCAATGTGATCACCGCTGAAGTTTTAAAAAATCAAACAATTGCCGCAGTTAACGAGCGCATTGCCTATGTCGGTCCTGACATGCCTTCTCTATATAATGAGGAGACAACAGTCGTCGATGCTGAAGGTCGCTACGTCATTCCTGGGCTTTTAGATGCCCATTGTCACATTGAAAGCAGCCAGATTACGCCAACAGAATTCGCGAAAGCAGTGCTTGTCAAAGGAACGACTGGCGGCTTTTTTGATGCCCACGAAATTACGAACGTACTCGGTATCGATGGCCTTCGTTGGATGACAGAGGATGCGCGCCAAACACCTCTCGCCGCTTACATGCAAGCGCCGTCCTGCGTCCCTTCCACCGGGCCTGAATTAGAAACGAACGGCGCAGACTTTGGGCCAAATGAAGTTGAAGAAGCTTTGAGTTGGGGGAATGATATGATTGCCCTTGGTGAAGTGATGAACTTCCCAGGCGCTGTCTTTGGAGACGAAAAAATGATGGGGGAAATTGAAGCGACCTTAAAAATGGGGCGTGTCGTTGATGGACACTACACGTGGTCTCCTGAAGGGGTTGACCGCCTGTCTGCCTATGCAGCAGCCGGTGTCAGTGGCGATCACGAATCGACAAGTACTGAGGATGTGCTGGCTAGATTGCGCCTTGGTATTTATGCTAAGATGCGCCGCGGTTCAGCTTGGCATGACGTTGAAGAAACGATCAAAGCTTACACTGAACGTGGCGTTGATACACGCAGAATGGTCCTGGTCACTGATGACCGTAGTCCGGAATCACTTGTCGATGAAGGCCACATGGATTTTGTCGTACGCCATGCCATCCAGCAAGGCGTACCACCTGTGAAAGCAATCCAAATGGCAACGATCAATGCGGCGGAGCGCTTTGGTGTAGCTCGTGACGTTGGAGCGATTATCCCTGGTGCGTTCGCTGATATCGTCATTTTAGAAGGTCACTTGGCCGAAATGAAAACCGATACGACCATCGCTGTCGGACAAGTCGTCGCCAAAGGCGGTCAATGGTGATTGATCTTCCGACTTACACATATCCAGAGAGAGCCGTCAATTCGGTCCGTTTAAAAGAGGATATTCAACCGGGCGATTTCCAAATTCAGGCGCCAAACTCAGATAGCTCAACCGCCATTGCTCGAGTGATCCAAGTGCGTGAAAACCATGTCGACACGAAAGAAATTCACCGGTCCGTGTCGTTCGCTGACGGTGTAATGCAGCTGCCAGAAGACCTTTGCAAAATTGCCGTCATTGAAAGACATCACGGTACGAACGAAACGATGGTCGCTCTAGTTGGCGCCGTTGGTTTTCATAAGCCAGCTGCGATCGCAACGACGGTGTCTCATGATAGCCACAACTTAATGGTGATCGGAAATGATGATGAGCTTATGGCCAAAGCAGCCAATGAAGTCGCCCGCATTCAAGGCGGAGTCGTCGTCGCTACCGAGGACGACACAACGGTATTGCCTCTGCCTGTTGCCGGCCTAATGTCCGATGCCCCTTATGAGCAAGTCGCCGAACAATCGCGCTTGATCAGTAAAGCGTTGTATGACGCAGGCTGCACGATGAACTATGCGTTTATGACCCTCTCGTTGCTAGCGCTCGTCGTTATCCCAGACTTGCACATTTCCAATAAAGGGCTCGTGCGCATTACAGCAGATGGATTTGAAAAAGTAGGGCTTTTTGTTAAACCAGATAGCGAATAAACAAAGAAACCGCCTTCTGTCCCCACCCAAGGACTTAAGGCGCTTTCTTTATTTTAGTGACGTGACTGTGTTCGCTTGTCCAAGAAATTGCTCTACCTCTTTACGCGTCTTTAAGTGAATGACCCGTTTTTGCGTTTTAATTCTGCTAATTTCCTTAAGATGTCCGGCCGCTTTTGCTTCCGATAGTTCCATACCCAAGAAACAAACCTTAGATCAAGCTTCTCATCGCAGCCCTCTCCCATATCAGGTCGAGACTTTCGGTGATATGTGATACGTCGTTTAACAATCCGATATAAGCAAAGCCAGCGAGGAAGGTCGAGAAAAATGATCGTATCACAGGGCTGCATCCGCATGTCCATTGTACTTGCAAAATTCCCGTCCATAATCCAACGCTCTTTTTCAGCTTCAAGCCGAATCCTCTCTTTAAATACCTCTCGCTCTTTCGGCGTCCAGCCCGGTTCCCAAAAATTGCGTCGAGATGAATCACCGGTAAGCTCATCTTATTCCCAAACGCTCTTGAAAATGTTGATTTCCCAGCACCTTCAGAGCCAATAATGATGACTTTTTGCACACTCACGCTTCCTTTCATTAGTTAATTAAAGTGAAAGAATCATCACTACAAAGGACAGCAGGCATGACATTGATTGGTGGAGAGAATACCAGTCGTTTATTCACACGGTCTAACACCTTCCACAGCGTTTAAAACCATCGTCATCGACCGCGCCTCATCAGTGACCCAAGCCTGATACTCTTTTTCTGCTTGTGCCCGTATGTCTTCTGTAAGAAATCCATCTAAAACCATCTGTTTTCCTCGGGTCGCGGCAACGCTTGTCCAAATATTCATGCGCACTGCAAACCCAGCTTCACACCTTCGAACGTCTTTGTTGTCATTGCCCCAGTTTCACAACCTGCATCCAAGACGTGCATATCGGGAAGCAACCATTCTGCTAGTCGGCGATGGGAAGTTGACAGTGTACGGTAAAAATTTGTTTCAAACCTTCAGGCATCTGTGCCCGGCGAACCGCTTTCGTTTCTTTCATTAAACCTCTCCTCCAGCAATCACGGTTTATCATTGTCACCTTCGTCGCGTTTTCAATATTTTCCTTTAATATAAGAAACCTGACGTTCGTTGTCTACGCCAGGTTTCTTATATTTTAAAAGATAAGCAAGGCGACGATCGTTGAAATAACAAGTCCAGTGATCACGGGAATAAAGCTTTTTCGCACAAGCTCCATGACATGTACTTGCGCAAACCCTGCCACCGCTACGAGCGATGACCAAGCAATTAATGTGCCTCCTCCGACCCAAATCGAGCCCATTTGACCAATCGCACCAAGTGTTTCGGCATCGACCCCTACATTCGACCCAAGTGCGCCCGATAAAGCACCGACAAGAGGTAATCCTGAGAATCCCGAGCCATCGAGCCCAGTCACCATTCCAATGATGAGAATGCCAAACCCAGCTAAAAATGCATTTCGGGGATATATTGCTGCCCGGCTTGCACGAGGTCAAATAGAAAGGTAGGAGCCGCTCGCTCAGCGCCAATGGCTAGAATGGTGCCTGCCTGTTCGCCGCCGATAAAGAAAAATCCAGCAATCGGAATGACTGGCCCCATCGCTTTAAAGGCAAACACAAACCCTTTAACGAGATGCTCACTTACTTGCTTGAGCGTCGTTTTCCATTCGTGGCTGGCCGTCCCTCCAATGAGCAGCAAGATTGCCGCACCGCCGATCAACGCCGCGCCATCGCCCCCTTCAATCGATACACCCCAATTTGAGAATTTCGCGACCGACATGTAGGCGACAATAATGATAAACGTTAGCGGAACGAGGACAGCAAAAACGCCACCTGCTGTACTCACATTTTTTTCACGTGCTGTTACTGCTTTACTTCCCTCTTCTCGCGACGGTGATTTAATCGAACCCCTGAGCATCATGTAGACAAGAACGAGTGCTATTCCTCCTGTAATTACAGAAAGCACCATCGCTCTTTCCGTCAGCAGTGTGATGTTCGCGTCTGCCGCCGTTGCGGTCAATGTAGGCGCAATTTGAATAATATAATCTGAAGAAAGCGCCATGCCCTGACCCGCAAGCGCAATCGCGACCCCTGTACCTACTGGTGGCAGCCCAGCGCGGACAGCGACAGGAATTAACAGTGCCCCAACGAGTGGAACTGCTGGCGTTGGCCAAAAAACAGGGAAATGGCGTACGTCACGAAAACTAAAATCCAAAAAGACCAGTGTCCGTTAATCATCACTTTTTGAAAAGGGACAATCATTCGTTCATCAGAGCCCATTGCTTTCAATGCCTGTAACAAAGCGGTCATAATCGCAATAATTAAAAAGATATTAAAGAGCTCTCCAGCCGCAATTAAACTCGCATTGAAAATGGTTTGCAGCCCATCCACGAATGAGCCCATATATGACCAACCTACAAAAAAGGTCATCAGAACCGCCGGAACTACAACATTCTGACGGCAGAACATCGTCATTATGATGACGAACGTACCAAGCAAATACATCCAATGGGACAGTGTCAGCTCCATATCGCTTGCCCCTTCCATATAAAATAGCACAGCTCGCTATTACTATATGTCGAGTGGCAGGCGGGTGTGTAACGGAGCTAACCTGATCTTACACACCTTCTTTATGCTTCTTCAGCAAAAGCCCAGCCCAATTGTGTCTCAAGCAAATGCAACGGTGCATCAGACTCGCCTTCAAGACGTTCGCCAAGATGAATTAACGATTGAGAGCGTGCATAAAACAAGGCTCGATCTACCAGCCCCGAATCAACGGGTTGGCGATAATGTAAAAGAACCTTTTCGACAAACGAACGCCCAAGCCAAATCGCTAACCCGCTAAAATCACGAGCTGGATCACTTAAGCAAATGTCGGCCCAATCGATGAGCGCAAGAAGCTTAGTGCGCGTTTGATTCAATAGCAAATGCTCCCCCTTGATATCACCGTGCACAACAACAGGAGTAAGAGGAGATTTGACAGGAATGTTAATATTTCCTTCCAGAAACGGTCGCCACGCCTCAGAAAATTGCGGATGATCGTACAGAATTGAGCGATATTGAGCAAGTCGGCTGAGCTGCTTTTCTGCGCCCGGCAACGGTTCAAAAGGCAGATTGCCATTCAACACATTAGTGCAATGAACATAAGAGAGAAGCTCACCAAGCTGCGCGGCAATCTCGTCCCATGCTTCTTCAGGCGGACGACACCTTTCGCCCGACAATCCCTTTACAAAAAGCTGACAGCTCCAGCTCCCCTCAGAAAGCCTTTCTACATTTGCCGTGAGTAACCGCGGCACCAGTGTATGCACTGCTGAGGACAAGAAGTCTGTTTCATTGGCGAGCCGCTGGGCGGTCATTCGATCTTTTGCCACCTTGATGATGCGGTCTTCATTCACAAGAAAGGTTGAAGAATCGCCACCTTCTTCTACAGGAATCATCGAGTGAACATGCTCAGTGAAGGTCCCTTCAATTTCTCTAAACGCCTCTTCTTTTCTATGAAAGCCCTCCCTTAAACGCCATCTTTGCCAGTAAATATCTACGACTCCCAATCATTCCCACGCTAGCTCACGTAAATAAGCAGAAGAAATGCACAAAGGCACATCTCTTCTGCTTCACGTCAAAGCTGATAAATATCGGTATATTTTTTCGTTAAATAGTTAATAATCGGCGCAGCGTCAAGGGAACCACCTGTAATGTCGTAGACTAGCTCCCGCGGTGTTTTCATTTTCCCATATTGATGGACGTTTGTCGTCAACCACTTGCGAATGCGGGAAAAATCCCCGTTTTTAATGACGTCGGTCAAGTCAAAATCACGAGACATCGCTTCAGCAAACTGGGCTGCGTAAATGTAACCTAAGGCGTACGAAGGAAAATATCCGAAGTCCCCTCCCGACCAGTGCACGTCCTGCAGGACACCTTGCGCATCATCCGGCGGTCGAATACCAAGATATTCTTCCATTTTATCGTTCCAGATTGTAGGCAAATCCTTTACTTCGTACGTGCCGTCGAAAATCCCTTTTTCAATTTCGTAACGCACCATAATATGGAGGCAATACGTCAATTCATCAGCCTCAATCCGGATCAGAGAAGGCTTGACTTCATTGATAGCTCGATAAAATTCCTCTTCTGACACATTGTCAAATTGTTCAACAGCATGCGCCTTCAGCTTTTCATAGTGCTCACGCCAAAAAGCCCGATTGCGGCCTACAAAATTTTCCCAGAACAATGACTGTGACTCGTGTATACCGTAAGAAGCACCTGTCGCAAGTGGCGTGCCGACGAGGTCTTCGCTAATGTTTTGTTCGTAAAGGGCATGTCCTCCTTCATGAATCGTACCGAAAACAGCGACACGGAAGTCATTCTCATCATATTTCGTCGTTACGCGGACATCATTTGGATTTAAGCCGATCGCAAAAGGATGAACGGTCGTGTCCAAACGACCAGCAGAAAAGTTGTAGCCCATTCGTTCTAACACGTTTAAACTGAAAGCTTTTTGTTCTTCTTCGGGAAAGGAATGGAACAAGAAATCCGTCTTTGGTGTGTTTGAAGAATGTTGTATGCTTTTTAGCAGCGGCACAATCGCCTCTCGAACTTGTTTGAACACGCGGTCAACGACGTCAACCGTCACTCCTGGCTCAAATTGATCCATTAATCGGTTATAAGGATGCCCTTCATACCCCCATAACTCCAAAAATTCCTTCGTATTGGCAACAAGCTTTTCTAAGTACGGCTGGAATACGGAAAAATCAGCAGATTCCTTCGCGCTTTCCCAAGCACTTTCAGCCTCTGCTCTTAACACAACGTGAGCCCGATACTTTTCCGGAGGAATTTTAGTGGACAGGTCGTACGTTTTCCGGCTTTCATGGACAGCTCTTTTCATTTTTTCAGAGAGGGCAGCTTCGTTTTCAAGGAGCTGATCAGTCAGCTGCTTCATTTCTGCTGACGTTTGTAAACGGAAGGCTTCTTCAGAAAGGCCACCTAGCACTTCAGCCCGTCGCTGCACCCCTTTTTTCGGTGCGCCTGTTCGTAAATCCCAGGCAATTAATCCGATCGCTTCATGATACTGACTTATTTTGTCTACCAGTTCTAAATAGGATTGTTCGACATTCTTTTTTTCTGTCAAACCATGCACCTCCATCCAGTTATTTCTATTATATTATCACTTAGACAAACAGCTTTTTCAAAAATAAAGCGCTTTATTTTACTTCGATTGTTAAATCATCCGTTATACGAAGTTTTTCAGTTGAGTTTCTCGTCAATCCAATGTACGATGAACAGTAGAGTGTTTTGATGAAAAAGTGTGCCCTAACCAACCACTGAACTTATGAAAGGAAAGAAGGGCTTGTTTTGAGCAAAGGATTATATAAAAAGGAACCGTTATGGACGCCCGCATTTACAATGCTCGTGTTGTCCAATTTATTTGTCTTTATGAGCTTTCAAATGCTCATTCCGATTATGCCTCCATATATCGAATCGCTAGGCGCTAGCGGGACAGAAATCGGACTGGTGACGGCCTTGTTTTCCATTGGCGCGATTGTCATCCGGCCATTTATCGGATATCTACTAAGCTTTCAAGGGAGAAAGCATCTTGTTTTAATTGGTTCTTTATCACTATTAGTCATGACGGTCATTTATCCCTTAACAAACATCGTCGTGTTTTTTTTAATCGCACGTTTATTACATGGGCTGGCTTGGGGTTGGTCTACAACGGCAAATGGAACGGCGGCCGTTGATATTACCCCAAATTCACGTCTCGGTGAAGGTATGGGGTATTTTGGGTTATCGGTCACCATAGGGATGATTGTTGCTCCTGGACTAGGCATATTGCTGTATCAAATGTACGACTTTAATGTCAATATCATTGTGTCGCTCGTTCTCGGTGCTTTAGCTTTTATCATGCTTTCCACGATTAAATATCAAACGCCAACAGCCGTTAAAAATACAACGAAGGCAGATGTGCCGTTTAGCTTCACTGGGTCTCTCGTTGAAAAAGCGAGCTGGTATCCGGCGATGATTACATTGTCAGCGACCTTTGCATACGGCACGATCGCTACCTTTATTATGATTTTTGCCGAAGAAAGAGCAATAGAATCGATGTTTCTTTTTTATATGGTGAATGCCGTGATTGCTACTTGTGTTCGTCCGATTACCGGGCGTTGGTTTGACAAGCACGGGCCAAAGGGACTTGTCATTTTTTGTGCAAGTTTTTCTTTTGTCGCCATGTGGGTGCTTTCTATCACAACGTCGTGGGTCGGTGTCGTCATCGTCGGTTTACTTTTCGGTCTAGGCTTTGGTTCATTGTTACCCGCATTGCAAGCTTGGGTGCTCTCAAAATCAACGCCAGAAAGACGCGGTGTCGCGAATGGCATGCATATGTCGTGTATCGACCTTGGCATAGGTGCTAGCAGCCTCGTCTTTGGCATGATCGCCAAGTATGTTCCTACAGGGTCTCTTTTCCAAATGTCCAGCGTGTTCTTCCTTGTCGTCATCTTTTTGACGTGGCGAGCGGACAAGAAGGACCTGCCTGCGCAAATTTCACCAGTCCAAGGAAGAGTGAGTCAATCGGGATAGTTTGCAAATATTTAATAGAAACTAAACGAGAAAGAGGATATGATGTTCAGTTATGAACAGCTATCCTCTTTTCCTTATGTCGCCAATCCTCAGGATCGGTTCAGCTCATTGTCATTTCAGGGCATGTCTAACTAAAACTTAATGAAAGACTGTTTATCGATGTGCATAATACGTTTTTATGAGCGACGGGAGCGAGCATCACACAACATCGTTCAATCAAGTGATACATAGGATGTTCTTGAGCTTCGACTGAGTGTGTAGTTTTACCTTTAGAGGCCAAGTTAGGTAGAATCATAGGTACAAAAGCTTCCTTACTCAAAAACAAAAACCTCAATCATGTTACACTTAATATAAATTACATGAGGAGGCAAAAAAGCGTTGGGTATAAAGACAGCAACTATCCACGAACTCGAATGGGTCAATCAACAATATGAGCAAATAGGTTTTGTACCAAGTCATTTAGAAAATGAAACAATTGCAATAGTTACATTTAAAGGTGCATTTGCAGGCGTAGGCAGAATTGTTTATCTTAACGATAATGAAGCTGAAATTGGCGGTATCTACATACTGAATGAATTTAGAGGACAATCTCTTGCCTCTGAATTAGTTGATCACTTAGTCAAAGAAGCTAAAAGAAGACATTTCAAAGAAGTATATTGTTTACCTTTTGAAGAATTGAAGCCATTTTATATGAAATTTGGTTTTAAAGAAATCGACGATAATAGCAAGCAAATCAACCATGACATGTTAAAGAAGCTTCAATGGTGTTCAGAGAATTACGAAAAAAATGTTTTGTTACTTAAATTTAAATCGTCACAATAAATAAAGTCATTATTGTGCTTACTATAAATGTTGTGCAAGCAAGATCCTTGAAGCTGATTTACCCATTTTATCGCCACAGTAACTTTAAATATTTTATCCTTTGATTATCGTCCTGTTTTACAGTAATTTACCCCTCAACTGCTAAACCTGCCCTCTAATTTAATAGCCTTGTGCCATTAAATGGGCCAATTGCTAAAGATTCTATTAAGGTCTTTCTTTATAACTGCAGAGCCATGGTAACTGTCCGAACTTCCGTTATATATAAGTGGTTGAACTAGTTGTTCGATTTTTTCATCGGTCGGTTTAACTTCGCCCAATGTACCATCAAAAACTGCTTTAGGGGAAAGTGCTAAAATCTTATTAAGTTCCAAATCAGTCGGTTTTCGAATATCCATTAATTGAATCAGTCTCCTTTCAACACCCTTTACCGAAACATCATAATCTATTTTACTAAAGTAGTAGGTTGATACTTTATTAAATACAAGGGCGCGATTCCGAAGTAAGCTACTGGACCAATTTCTTAATTTTAATGTTGAGAAATTGGACTTTTTATATTTATTCTTAGTGCAAAATAACTCCCAAATTGACACCAAGGCGCTCCTTTTTCGCTTTATTATGTTTTTAGAAGATAACAGATCAGTTGTATAACTTACTTAAATGGTTATTCTAGTCGCTTCTTTAATAGTTTAGCTTCATATTCACGAGAATATGATCATTTTGTTACGAAGACATCCACTCAATGACAGGAATCGCCTTCACTTCGACGTTTCCTTCAAGCGCTCGAGTGATCATACAAGATGCCTCCGCTTTGTGCGCAAGACGTTCGATTTTTTGCTCAGCATCACCATCACGCTCTCCCTCCAATTGTATGAGGGGCCGATGTACGATCGCTTTGTATGTAAACACATTGTTTGTGACATCGACAGTCCCGTCGGATTCGAGCGATAGGGAATGGACATGGACATCAGCACGTTCGAGCATGGCAGCAAGTGTAATCATATAGCACGTTGCTGCTGCCCCTAACAGCATTTCATCAGGGTTGGTCCCTGCACCAGGTCCGCCCATACTTTTTGGAATGGATACAGTTGAGTCAAGCTGCCCACAAGAAATCTTTCCCTTACTATTCCTTCCACCTTCCCAATCCGCTTTTAAATGAAAATAATGAATTGCCATCGTTAAGCTTTTCTCCTTTCAGTGTGAAATGAATGATTACAATCACTTCATCTATTAAAGTATATGTTATCATGTCGGTTCCCTAGATTCATAAATTCTATTCCGCTTGAAATGAGAACTATTATCATTTAAAATATGATTGATAATGATTCTCAACAAATTAAAGGACTGATTCATTTGGCTACAATCTTAGTTGCTTACGTCAGCATGTCTGGCAATACAGAAGAAATCGGCGATTTAATTGCTGAAGGCATTCGCCGAACAGATGCTACAGTCGAACAAATACACATTGAAGAAGAGGAATTATCGGCCGATGCCCTTATTAAATACGACGGAATTCTTCTCGGCTCTTACACGTGGGGGCACGGTGATTTACCGTATGAAATGGAGCCATTTTATGATGATATGGTCGAGCTTGACTTATCAAAGACACGGTTTGGCGTATTTGGCTCTTGTGATTCTGCCTACGAAATTTATGGTGGTGCCGTTGACCTCCTTCATGAAAAATTTCTCAAATGCGGAAGCACACCTCTTCTCACACCACTTAAAATTGAACTCGCACCTATGGGAGAAGATATGGAGCTATGCAAGGCCTATGGTGAACGATTTGCGACGCGACTGCTAGCGTCGGTTGTAAAATAAACCGTTCTTTGTTGCCAGAGTTTAAATCGCTTGAAAAATGCTTTCGTTTTACAGTTCACAAGGGCTCTGCTACGATTAGGATATAGAAGTGACTATTTGAGCGAAAGGAGCGAAATATGAGATTAGCTAACAAAAAAGTGATTGCGTTTGTCGATGAAGAGTTTGAAGACTTAGAATTGCATTATCCTGTCTTGCGTCTTCAGGAGGAAGGGGCCACCGTTCATCTCGTCGGACAGGAAGCAGGCAAAACGTACATAGGAAAGTACGGTGTCCCAGCGACCGCAGATTTGGCTTTGGCTGATATTGACGCAGCTGATTACGACGGTGTCCTCGTCCCTGGCGGCTGGGCTCCAGACAAATTAAGACGTTATCCTGAAGTCATTTCTATCGTGCAATCGATGGATGCTGCTGAAAAGCCGATCGGCCACATTTGCCATGCGGGCTGGGTGCTTTCTTCTGCCAATATTTTAAAAGGGCGTAAAGTCACGAGCACCCCTGGTATTAAAGATGACATGACCCACGCTGGTGCGGAGTGGTTTGACGAAGCGGTCGTTGTCGATGGACATATCGTTTCAAGCCGTCGTCCGCCTGATTTGCCGCCTTACGTAAAGGCATTCGCTGATTTGCTCGCCCAGTAATGATCATAAAATAGCAACATAAACAACCGCTCCTCTAAAGTAGCGGTTGTTTTCGTTAGATTTATTGCCTAACGTCTTGTACGCGTTTCTAGCCTCAGTCGTTAGTTCGTAAGGTCGAATCACATTGATCCATTGGCTTCATTGATGACTAACGGCACAAGCTTGCCTTCATTCACATCCACCAATCCGAGGTCGGTGATTTTCAAAGCTGGGCTTACAGGAAGCGAATGGGTACTGATCGACATAATCGGATTGTAATGCTTGTAACCGAGCGCTTCCATCGCTTCGCGTAACTGCGCAACGCTGCCAGCGACTTCGTGAAAAGGTGCTTCAGATAAGATACCGCCGACGGGTAAAGGAAGGAAATGTGAGACTTCGCCATCGACTGCGACACAAAAACCTCCTTGAGCGTCAATGACTGTATTGGCGGCTAGCATCATATCCGCCTTATTTTGTCCGACGACAAGCAGGTTGTGGTTGTCGTGTGAATACGTCGTCGCAATCGCGCCGCGTTTGATCGTGTCGCCGGTGATTAAACCGTGCGCCCGATGTCCATTTTTGCCATAGCGTTCAAACACAGCGACACAGCCATAAGGACTGTCCTCCCATTGCAATTCGCCATGGGCTGCCTCTACGAGAGCGTGCGTTTCCTTCGTAAAAGTCGAGCCATCTTGAACTGTCATGACACGGCAGTTGACGTCGCCTTCCTGTTCAGATTGAATAACAAAGTCATTCTTTGTTAGAGTGTCTAACGTCACTGAATGATAAAATGATTCCGGAAAGGAGCCCGATGTTCCTTGGTGCTCTCGAACGTTTGCATCATCGTACACTTTTTGCCCGTCTTTAAAAGCGTGTCGAATCGAAAATTGGCGCACGTCATCTAATAGCAAGAAGTCTGCTTTCTTCCCAGGAGCAATGCTGCCGCGGTCATTCAAGCGCATGCGGCGCGCAGGCGTATACGTTGCCGCATAAATCGCGTCTTCAGGTGTCATCCCCATCGCCATCGCTTTTTTGACAATATGATTGAGGTGACCTGTTTGTAAAAAGGCATCGGCCATCACGTCGTCTGTCACAAAGCAAAAGTGCTCATTCACTGGCGTATTGATGATATAATCCATCACTTCTTCAGTCATCGACTTCTCTTGAATTTCAATAAACATACCTGCCTTTAGCCGTGCTTCCATACCTTCAGGTGTCTGGTGGGTATGATCCGAATTCGCCCCAGCAAAAATGAACTTCGCTAAATCAACATCCATTAATCGCGGACAATGACCTTCAATGATCAACTGCGGGTGGTTTTCTCTCATATAATCGAGAATTTGATTCGTTTTGCATGCAGGGTCACGAACCACGTCGACATAGTTCATAATTTCTCCAAGACAAATGACGTGTCCACCTTGAATTAAGGCTTCCATATCCTCAATTTCAATAGTCCCGCCAGTCGTCTCCAAAGGGGTCGCCGGCACGGAGCTTGGAATCGCCGTAAAGATATCGGCAACCACATTTTTTTGCGCTTCGACCATCGCGAGAATGCCGTCAAGCCCAAACACGTTCGCCATTTCGTGCGGTTCAGCAACAACGGTCGTCACACCATTTTGAATCAAGCCGTAAGAGAATGTCTCCGGTGTCATCATTGAACTTTCGATATGCAGATGAATATCAACAAGGCCTGGAACGAGCCATTGCCCTTGACCATCAATGATGTCTTGCGCTTCCAGGTCGGCTGGCTCACTTGGGCCGATATACAGAAAACGCCCGTCCCGAATCGCCACATTTGCCGTCTCAAAACGTTTGAAGACGCTGTTATAGACTTGTGCCTGCTTGATAAACAGATCGACTTTCATGTTTTACGCGCCCCTTTCACCTGCAACGAGCACGAGTCGCTCAGGTGCAAGATATAGATCAACGTCATCGCCGGCTTGTAACGGCTCAACCATCTCCTGATTGACCGTAAAGCTGCCAAAAGCCGTATCGACTTCATACTGATAACTACGTCCAAGAAAGGTGCGTACACGAATTGTTCCGGCAATCCGATTTCGATGCGGCGATGATACGTCTGCACCACGCGCAACGAGGGTAATATCATCTGGACGAATGGCTGCGGTTAAGGCTTCTTCGTTCGCTGTCCCTTGATGATCTTCCGCAAAAAAGACTTGGTCTCCAAGCAGAAGCTCATGCCCCCCAGCCGTTTTAGAACGACTGTCAAACGTAAGAAAGTTGCTAAACCCGATAAAACGGGCGACAAATTCAGTCGTTGGATAACGAAAAATCGTTGCCGGGTCAGCCAATTGCTCAATCTCACCCTTGTTCATAATGGCGACTTTATCTGAAATCGAGAAGCATTCTTCCTGATCATGTGACACATAGACGGACGTAATGCCAAGCTCTTGCTGGATGCGCCGAATTTCAACCCGCATATTGACGCGCAAATTGGCATCTAAGTTACTTAAAGGCTCATCAAACAACAGCAAATCAGGCTGAATGACAAGGGCACGAGCAATCGCCACACGCTGACGCTGCCCCCCCGATAGCTCAGAAGGGAAACGGTTGCCAAAATCAGCGAGATTCACGACGTCAAGCATATCTCCAACACGCTTCTTCGCTTCTTGACCGCTCACCTTTCTCAATTTCAGCCCAAATGCCACATTGTCATAAACGGTCATATGCGGAAACAACGCATAGCTTTGAAAAACAAAGCCAAAGTTCCTTTTATTAACAGGTACCCTCGTGTAATCTTGACCGTCAAATAGAAATTGACCATGCTTCGCTTGTAGAAACCCCGCAATCAAACGTAATGTCGTCGTTTTCCCGCAGCCACTCGGCCCAAGTAGGGAGATCAGCTCTCCTTTTTTGACATCTAAATTAAACCGATCCAGGATCGTCGTTTTATCATTGTAAGCAACAGTGACATCGTTCAATGAGAGCAGTGCCAACGAAATCCCTCCATTATTGTTTAGTAAAATAAGCGAGCCCTAATAGTCGTTCGATGACAAACATCAGCACAGCTGTTAACCCCATGAGCAACACAGACACAGCTGCAATGGTCGGATCAAAATAGTTTTCAACATACGTCAGCATCTGGATAGGAAGCGTGCTGACACCGGGTCCGGTGAGAAAGACGGATACATCGACGTTATTAAATGACTCAAGAAACGCAATGACGACCCCTGCAATCACACCTGAACGAATGTTTGGCAAGACGATCTTAAAAAAGGTTTCAAATCGACTCGCCCCTAAGCTTACAGCGGCTTCTTCGATCGCAAAATCAAAATTTGCCAATGATGAAGCAATGACCCGAACGATGAAAGGTAGCATAAGGACGGTATGCCCGATGAACAGCGCCGCATAAACCGGCAGCTGGAAAGTAACGATAATGTATTTCAGCAAAGTAAACCCGAGGACAACCCCCGGAATTAAAACTGGCGAAATAAATAAAGCATTTAGCAGCGCCTTACCTTTAAAATCGTAACGGCTAAGCGCATATGCGGCAGGAATACCGAGCAGCAAAGCAAAAATATTCCCTGCAAATGACACAATCATTGACGTCACAAACGTGGATACAAACATATCGACTTCAAAAATGTTTTGGTACCAGCGGAGTGAAAAACCGTCTGGCGGAAATTTCAAGACTTCATCGGGCCCAAAAGAAGTGATCGAGATAATGACGAGTGGCCCCAGCAAGAAACAAAAGACGAGAAATGTGTACACTCCAAGCCACGGATTTCTTTTTTTCATGAGGCATACCCCTTTGGATTTAATTTAGAGGCGAGTGCATTCATTAAACCAATGACAATAAACGTAATGACGATCATAATCGTCGCAACGATCGAAGCTAAGTACCAGTCATTTAACGTCATCGCATTTTGATATAAGAACGTGGCGATGACTTGCTGCTTCCCGCCCAATAAGGCAGGCGTCGTATAGGCGGTCAGGCTGCCGACAAATACGAGAATACTCCCGATAATAATCCCCGGCACACAGAGGGGAACGATAATTTTCCAAAACGACTTTATTTTTGAAGCCCCGAGACTCTCCGCAGCTTCTAATAGGTCATCTGGGATATTTTCCATAACACCAACGAGAGAGATAATAATTAATGGAAGGAACAAATGAATTAAACCGATCATCATCGCAGCAGGCGTATATAAAATTTCCAATGGCTCTTCAAGAAGTCCTAAACTAATCAATCCATCATTGAACAGTCCGTTCCGCCCAAGAATAATCATCCATGAAAACGACCGAACGACAGCACTCGTCAACAATGGAAAAATAGCAAGCGCAAGTAACACCGCTTTTTTTCGAACACCAAGCTTAGAAATATAGTAAGCGACCGGAAAGCCAATGACATTACAGACAATTGTCGTCACAAGACTCACCTGTAAGGTCGTCCAAAGGATGTCTAAAAAGTACGGATCACTGAAAAAGTATATATAACCTTCAAGGGTAAAGGTGCGGTCTTGGATAAAGGTCGTTCCGATGGTTAAGGCAATAGGGACAATCATAAAGACTGTTAGAAAAAAGAAGCCTGGCAGGAGTAACCCGTACATATATCTTTTTTTCAAGATTTGCTCTCCTCCTTATTTGCAAGCTGAGCTAGCATTGCGCTCATAAAACGTTCTGCATCGACAGCTGTAGCAACGTCAACGTTTGGCGCTTTTTTCCACCGTTCTTGGATGTCGCATACGGTTTGGCCGTCGCACAGCTCACTGTTCGTTTCTACGTCCACATAATATGGCGTTGTCTTAAGGACATCTGGCCATAACACTGCTCCGGCGGCAAGTGGATCGTGCATCGCACACGCTTGAATACCGTTCCGTTCTTCATATCGTTTCATATAATGCGCAGTCATGCTTTTTAACAGCTGACTCGTTTTATTTTCGGGCAATGTATCAAGCTGGGCAGGGGTCAACAACGTTTGCCGCGTCACATCAAGACCGACCATCGTCAATGAACGAAAACCTGCATGCACTACATTTTTTGCCGCTTCAGGGTCGACATAGATGTTAAATTCAGCCAGAGGGGTAATATTGCCGTACGTTTGAGCAGCTCCACCCATAAAAACAACTTGATGAACTTTGCTAGGCAGATCGGGGTCAATGGCTAAAGCGAGCGCCAAATTTGTGAGCGGACCAGTCATTAACAGTGTGACTTCATGAGGGTGTTTCGTTACTGTTTCACACATCCACTGAGCCGCCGAAATGCTTTGATGCACGTGCTCGTTCCCGCCGTCTGGAAGGTCAACACCACCGAGCCCATTCCCCCCATGCACATGATGTTCATGGATGGCTTGTCTACAAAGTGGCTTGCTCGCTCCGATGTAGATAGGGATTGAGGCATCTAAATATGTACAAAGGCGACGCGTATTTTGGACTACCTGCTCCAATGGTACATTCCCGCTAACTGTTGTCAATCCGAGCATTTCTACAGATGGATGGCCCAGCATCAGGGAAATCGCAATGGCATCATCAATGCCCGTATCAACATCCATAATGACCTTCATGAGAAGACCCCTTTCTAAAAATGGCAAACGACTTTTGCTCGTCCGCAAAAGCCGTTCTCATTGCTCATTTATCTTGCAACTTCCCGATTCCAGCGTTCGATCCATGTTTTTAAGTTCTCGTTGACATTTTCCATATCAAGGCTGCGGAGACTTTCGACAACTTCTTTTCCATAGGTCAAACCTTGAGCTTCTTCTTCAGTGAGCTCAACCTCTGTGTTCACAGGGGAATCAATCCCATTTTTCGCCGAAGCGGTTTGCACCTCGTTACTTAACATCCAATTGATAAATTCATGCGCCAATTCTTGCTGCTCACTCGTTTTTACAACATTGACAGTGTTCATGACTGCGTAAGAGCCTTCTTCTGGATTGACGAACTCTACTGAAGGAACGGCTTCTTGCAGATCAGACATATACATTTCCATGACAGGCCCGACAGCCACTTCCCCTTGACCAAACATATTGACAAGCTCGGACGTTTTTCCATAATATTTTACAACATTTTCATTTAGCTCTTGAGATTTCTCAATCGCTGTATCTTCATTAAAAGTTTCTGATCCTCCAACGAGAGAAGCGACATCGAGCATCATTGGTCCAGTGGTTGTCGTAATGCCGGGAACCGTAAGATTTCCTTGAAGCTCAGCCTCCCATAAATCACTCCAAGACGTAATCTCCATATCAATGGCTTCTGGGTTATAAGCAATTCCAAAGCGTGCAATGGTATACGCTGGTCCATACGCTTCGCCAAGAGGTGCTTTTGCTACATCATAGATCTTGTCTACATTTGTAAGCTTTTCTTGATCGACTTCGGCAAACAAACCTTCTGAAATTCCTTGGTTTGCGTAATAATCAGACAAGAAAATGACATCTACAGCAGACGTTCCTTGACGGACTTTATTTAAACGGTCAGCATTATTGCCAATATCAACAACGATATCAACGTCGTGCTTTTCCTCAAAAGGCTTGTACACTTCTTCTTCAAAAAACTCGCTTGCAAAACCCCATGTCGAAACGACAAGCTCTTGTTTCTCAGCGCCTGCATCTTCAGATGGCGAATTACACCCAGCCAATACAGCCATCATGAATGCAGCAATGACCAGCCACAGATTTTTCATTTCGGTTGCCCTCCTTGTTGTAAATACGAATGATAATTCCAGATATGTATTATAACATTCGCATTTAATAAGTAAATAGCTTTTTGTAAATCTTTATTATTTTAAAAGCTATCACATACACGTACATTGACATTTTCCAGCTACGTAAAGAAATGTTATTTATAGTATCCCAAAAAAAAGACTTGAGATTCTTAGCTTCAAAGCGAAGACACAGTCTATTCTTGGTTCTTTCTCCACTTTTTAGCGTCCGTAGTCCTTTATTTTTCAGCTAGCCTAGATTGAAAACGTATGAGAGCCCGAGCACGCAGGCGAGCAATGCCCCGAATATAACCTTAGTGCATGAGCGGGCGACATATGCAAGCGTTTGTCAACAGGCTGAGCCTTGAGATTCTCCAGTTTTATCTTGTATGTCGAGCGAGACATAGACTTGATTTTCTTTTCCTTTAGCAACTCCCTTTACGTTTAAACATCAACCTTTTTCAATCTAGCTCATTCCTATTTTTCATTTTTGGTTAATTCGATTAAATATAAGAACGCTTGCAATCGATCTTTTTCCAAAAAAAGTGCAGACACATTCACATGTCTGCACTTGTTAGAAAGCTTATTCAATTGACTCCGTTGTTTAACCCTTTGCTTGAAACGACTTATCCTCTAGGCGTAAGCGAAGAGAGACGTCAGTTCACGAGGAACGAGCGAGGGTGAAGAATGACAAACGCAAACACTTATCAACAGTTGCAGTGTAGACACCTTGTTTACACTAGAAAACATATTGATCTTTATTTTACACCTGTATAGACAAATGCTTTAATGATATGCCGTTGGGCAAAGAAGAAGATGACGAGGATTGGTGCAACGAGCATGACATTTCCCGCCATTAAGACATTCCACGCAACGCCGCCTTCAACTTCACGTAGCTTCGCAATGCCTAGAGGGAGTGTACGAGCATTTTCTGTCGTCGTCATGACGAGCGGCCAAAAATAATCGTTCCAATGCGTAATAAAGCTAAATAACGCAAAGGTAATTAATACAGGTTTTGCCATTGGGAGCATAATTCGCCAAATGATCTTCCATTCACTCGCCTGATCCAACCGAGCCGCTTCCAAAAGCTCTTCAGGGACTTGTTTAAACGACTGACGGAGTAAAAAGATTCCAAAAGCGCTCGAACCGAATGGAAGAATCAACGCCCAGACGGTGTCTAATATGCCAAAAGCGCTCATCTGTAAATAAACAGGTAAAAAGATCAGCTGCGTCGGAATCATGAGCGTCACCATCGTTAAACCGAAAAAGAAAGCATTTCCTCTAAATTTGTAGCGAGCAAATGCATATGCTGCTGGGACAATCGTTAAAAATTGCAAGATTAAAATGCCAACAGCGACAATCGTACTGTTGATGATGTACTGTAAAAACGGACCCGAATTCCACGCTTGACCAAAATTTTCCCACATCCACGTCTCGGGAAGAATGGTTGGCGGAAAGGTAATCGTTTCGCCAAGCGATTTAACGGAGGTCGAGAGCATCCAGAAAAAGGGCAAGGCAAAGATCGCAACGACGATCATTAAGGCCACCACATTGGCTGATTTCCCAAACCAGCGGAGTGCTTTCATCCATTCTTCCTCCTTATCGATAATGGACTTTTCGTTCCATCAGTTTAAAGTAAGCAATCGTTAAAATGGCTAACATCACGAGAAGTATGACTCCTGCCGCAGATGCATACCCAATCTTGAAGAAGCGGAACCCATACTCGTAAATGTAGTAAACGAGTGTGTTTGTCGAATTGATCGGACCCCCTTGTGTCATAATGGAAATCGACTCAAACACTTGGAACGAGCCGATCATATTAATCACCGTTAAAAAGAACAAGGTTGGAGATAGCATCGGCAGCGTAATCTTAAAGAATGTTCGGACAGGACCCGACTCATCAAGCGCCGCTGCCTCATACATATCTGGCGGAATACTTTGCAGACCGGCAATGAATACGAGTGCATTAAAGCCTAGACCTTTCCAAACAGCAACTAAAATGAGTGACCATAGAGCCATATCCGGACTTGTCAGCCAGTCTACCTTAGGCAATCCAAAGAGACCTAGAACCCAATTGAGAAGCCCGTGATCCGTATCCATCAGCCACATCCAGAGCAAAGCGACCGAGACAAGAGAGATAATGTGCGGACTAAATACCGCGCCTTGCACAAACCCGTAGATACGCGCTTTTTGGTTCAACCATAAAGCAAGGAGCAACGATAAGGAAATCGTCAACGCAACGACGGCAGCCATATAGATCAAGGAATTTCGAAACACCTGACGGAATTCTTCATCACCAGCTAAAGTAGTAAAATTACTTACGCCAACAAAATCCTTGTCTGGGCTGACAAAGTTCCAGTCAAAAAAGCTTAAATACATCATGTAAAAGATCGGATAAATAAAGAATAGGAGAAAAATACATACAGCCGGAGCAATCATGACATAAGGTCTTAGCCGTTGCCACATAACATTACGCCCTTTCCGCCAGCAAAGGTTCTGCTTCAGACGTATCCATACTCTGAACCGGCTTATTCATAACACGACCCCCTTCGCGGTCAAAGAAATACAAACGCTCTTCTGGGACATAGACTTGCACATGCGATTCCATATGCATGGGCGCTAAAAATGCTTTCACAAAGAAGACCGACTGACCACATTTCAACTGATAGATGGTTTCACTTCCGAGTGGCTCAACAGTGATCACTTCACAGTTTAAAGTGATCGTGTTCGTCGCATGCTCATCCTGTTCAAGTGATGCATGCTCTGGACGAAAGCCAACAAAAGATGTTTTTTTAGGAACATCAGACATCCCAAACACCATTTCCTCTAATGGAAAAATGTTCATTGCTGGTGTACCGATAAACTGTGCTGTAAACATGTTTCGCGGCTGATGATACACTTTCATCGGCGTATCCGCTTGTTGAATTTCACCTTGATCTAAAATGACGATCTCGTCGCCCATTGACATTGCTTCGACTTGGTCATGAGTGACATACACAAACGTCGTGCCGAGACGTTTGTGTAATTGAATGAGCTCCGTGCGCATCTGTGAACGAAGTTTTGCGTCCAAGTTTGATAAAGGTTCATCTAAAATAAACACAGACGGCTTTTTCACCATTGCCCGTGCGAGCGCGACACGTTGACGCTGTCCGCCCGATAAATATTGTGGCTTTTTGTCGAGATAAGGTGTCAAACCGACAATATCACATATATCTGCAATTAAACGCTCACGCTCTTGCTTGGGCACTTTTTTATTCTTTAAGCCAAATTCGATGTTCCCGCGAACCGTCATCGTCGGATACAATGCGTAATTTTGAAACACCATGGCAATATCCCTTTTTCCAGGCACCTTATCGTTAACACACGTTCCTCCAATAAAGATATTTCCTGATGTTTGCTTTTCTAAGCCAGCAATCATTCTGAGCGTTGTTGATTTTCCACATCCAGATGGGCCGACCAGAACGGTAAAAGAACCGTCCTTGATCGTGACATTAATATTGTTGACGACATTTGCATCTCCAAAGGTCTTCGTGACGTTTTCTAAAATAATCTCAGCCATAGAGCAGCCTCCTTATTGCTGATCGTTGTCTTACTTCAGTAAGCTCGCCGCTGATTCTGCAGCAGCGTTTAATGCTTCTTCCGGAGAAAGATCTTCCAGTACGGTCCGCATCATTTGATCCGCCAGCTCTTTTGAGATTTCTGGATAAGCCTCGTGCATTGGGCGAGGGCGTGCAAATTCTAACTGGTCAACAGCCACACGGTATTGGGGAATTTCTTCATAGAAAGACTTCATTTCTTCAGAGTCAACTGCAGACGTACGACTTGGCAAATATCCCGTGTACTGGCTGGCGTAAATCGTTTGCTCCTCCGCCGTCATCCACTTAATGAATTCCCACGCTGCCTTTTGTTTTTCTTCATCTAAACCTGCTGTCATGACAAGGTTTGCTCCACCAGTAGGCACACCGTAATCGTCGTTCGCTGGCATAAAGGTCGTGTTCAACTCAAAGCCTTGCTCATCTGCAATATCGATCAGCTTGGAAAGGTCAGCTGTAGATGAGAAATACATACCCGAGCGGCCATTCGCAAAATCTTGCAGTGCCTGATCTCCAGATTCATCACCTGTCGGAATTTTCATGTATCCTGCATCGTTCATTTGATTCCAAAATGCTAATGCTTCAACGCCCGGCTCTTCATGGAACGTCACTTCAGTTGCGTCTTCATTCATCATTTGTCCGCCGGATTGGGCAATAAATGCTTCATAGAACCAAATGCTAATCGGCATCGTAATCCCGACACGCTCGTCTTTGACAGTCAGTGCTTTCGCATACGCTTCAAATTCTTCCCACGTTTTCGGACCTGTTGGATCAAGACCATTCTCTTCAAGCAATGTGGCATTTAAATATAAAATTGGCGTACTGCGTAAGTATGGTAAGGCGTAGAGGTCGCCATTCACGTAAGAGTTTCCCATCAACCCTTCAATAAAATCATCCATATTGATGTCTTCGTCGTTTTCTGCAAATGGCGTTAACTTTTCCGTCATGCCGTTTTTAGCAAAGACACCGACAGAAGCGATTTCGTTTTGGGTTACTTCAGGTGCATTTCCCGCTGCAAATGCTGCTTGTGTTTTCGCATGCAAGTCAGCATAAGAGCCTTGGTATTCGGCGTTGACGTGAATGCGGTCTTGAGATTCATTAAATTGTTTTACGAGATTCTGGTTGTTTTCTTGAATTTTGTCTCCCCACGCGTACCAGTAGGTGATTTCGACTTTTTCGTCTGAAGCTTCACCTGAACCTTCATTAGTGCTTCCCTCTGATGAGGATGATTGAGATTCACTCCCTGCAGATGATCCACATGCGGCTAGAACAAGCACTAATGTCACCATAAGAAAAAGCAAAATGCCTTGTTGTTTTTTCATTCAAATGTCCTCCAATCCGTTTTCAAAAAACTGATATAACATAGCATAAGAGGTTAATGTAAACTGGAGGTTAACATAAAATGAAGAATATGTATAAATGGTAAATTATTTATAATATACCTTAATATCTATATAAATGAAGAGCGGCCTTTTGCCGCCCTTGCCAACTAATCGTCTACTTCAATAACTTACTAGCCTTATCAGCAGCCGTGTTGAGCGCATCTTCTGGAGACACATCTTCAATGATCGTGCGCAAAATTTCATCCCGAAGAACCTTTGTAATTTCAGGATACGCTTCTGCCATCGGACGTGGGCGTGCATATTCTAGCTGGTCAACGGCGACACGGTACTGTGGCGTTTTTTCATATAATGCCTTCATTTTTTCTGACTCGACTGCCGATGTACGGCTCGGTAAATAGCCTGTGTATTCACTCGCATAAGCCGTTTGCTCTGTTGAAGTCATCCATTTAATAAATTCCCAAGCCGCCTCTTGCTTTTCTGCATCTAAGCCTGCTGTCATGACAAGGTTGGCTCCCCCTGTCGGCACACCATAATCATCATTGGCTGGCATAAATGTCGTATTTACTTCAAAGCCTTTTTCATCCGCAATCGAAAGGACATTTGACAAGCCAGCCGTCGATGTTAAATACATGCCAGAGCGACCGTTTACAAAGTCTTGCATCGCTTGATCCCCTGCTTCATCACCTGTTGGAACCTTCATATAACCAGCTTGCTCAAGTTCTTTCCAAAAGGTAACTGCCTCTACGCCTGGTTCTTCTTGGAACGTCACTTCCGTTCCTTCATCATTCATCGTCTGTCCACCTGATTGCGCGACAAACGCTTCGAAGAACCAAATGTCAATTGGCATCGTGATTCCGACGCGTTCTTCCTCGACAGTTAATGCTTGCGCATATTCTTCAAATTCTGCCCACGTTTTCGGTCCGGCTGGATCGAGACCATTTTCTTCGAGCATTGACGCATTTAAATAAAGGATTGGTGTGCTTCGTAAATATGGCAGGGCGTATAGATCGCCATTGACGTAAGAGTTCCCCATCAGCCCTTCAATAAAGTCGTCCATATCGATGTCATCTTGTTCAACAAAAGGTGTTAAGCTTTCCGTCATCCCATTATTAGCAAATACACCGACAGAAGCGATCTCGTTTTGCGTCACTTCAGGCGCATTGCCAGCAGCAAAGGCGGCTTGTGTTTTGGCGTGCAAATCATCATACGTACCTTGATATTCTGCCGTAACGTGAATACGATCTTGAGATTCGTTGAACATTTTTACAAGGTTTTCATTGTTTTCTTGAATCTTGTCGCCCCACGCGTACCAGTATGTAATGTTGATCTTGTCTGTGCTGCCTTCTTCATTAACGTTCTCATCGGCCGAGCCTGATTCACTTCCCGATGCCTGCTGCGCTGATCCACATGCGCTTAACACCATTAAAACTGTCATCATAAGGAAAGTAAGTGCTGTGAGCTTTTGTCTCATGTGATTTCCCCCTTGTTGAATAAGATGGATTAAAAACCAACTAATTCCACAATACACACTGATTGTTAATGTTTGGTAAACCACACGTATACGTTTGATACAGATTTTGTAAATCTCTTAAACACAAGAATCTTCACTTCAAAATGTCTTTAAAAAAGCCTGTGCACAAAGGCACAAGCTAAAGTTTACGTAAGAGGCAAAGGGAAAATTGTCAAATAATCAAAAATGATCAGGGAGGTGTGTCGATTGACCATTGAACGGAAAGGAAAGCGAGGGTGACTGGCGAGCAATCTGGCGAAGATATCTTGCTTTCGTCACCTGACGATGACACAGCCTGTTGACAATAGCTTTGACCCGTTGTTGCTTAGCTTGCCCGCCCTGAAGTTCCATTCGAGTCTTCGCTCGCCTCTTAAGCTGACAATGATTGAGGTGACGAAACGGACAAAAAGTGAAAAAATGAGCCACGTTGTCTGCCCTCTGTTACGTTCGTCACCTGCAGATGACAATCATTTGGGAGATCTCATTTTTCACGACCAATGTTGGTTTCCTAATGAAAGCCAACAACACATTTAGCTTAAGTGCTGCCAAGATTCCCACATTTCTTTTGGGTTCATTTCATACACGCCCGCTGCGCGATACATAAATCCGTGCATGATAAATTCACGACGAACGGTGGCTACGTCTTCATAATATTGACGAATAAATCCATTCAGCTCTACTTCTGTATATTTCTTGTCTTTCTCTAGCTTTGCAACAAGCGCCTCCAAGACGATCAGCTTTTTCTTTAACTGTGCCGGTAGGCGTGTTAAAGCGCCATCCTGAAAAAAAGCATCGAGGACGCGTTGTCGGAAAAGATTCTCTGAATCTGTCATTTTTTCTTCGACTCCTTTTTCCAGCATTGTTAGTAACGCCTTAGATGATCGTTCAAGCACAGTAGCATTTACGTAGTAAAAAGCCGTATTCTTCTCTCTTCTTTCATAGATTAAGCTAGCTTGTTTTAACTTTCCGATGTGATGCGTAATCGTCGCAGGCGTCACCGCTAACGTTTGCGCCAACGCTTGACCACTCATCGGCTGGCGTGAAGACAACAGCATAAGAATTCGTATGCGATTATGGTCAGCAAGCGCTTTATGAAAAGACACCAATTTTTCAAGCTGCATAGACAACCCTCCAACTAATTTAACGATCATCTAATTAGATAGTTATTAAATTAAATGACAATCTATAAATTGTCAACCCTCTTAAAAAAGAGCATCGGTTTGAAGCTACGCTGTATATGGTGCAGTAGCAACATCGCCCAACGTGCATACGCTATATAGATATTTTAATGAAGGGAGCGAGTTTCATGTATCAACATCCTTACACCTATGCGTATCCGTACTCCTTGACTTCACCTACCTATCAAGTGAGGGATTTGTCTTCCGAAGCAGATGCCATCCTTGAAGGAATAAAAGAAAAAGCACAAATCATTGATTTACACGAGCGGCTGGCTGAATGTGCACCAACAGAGCAACTAAAAAAAGATATGCTGACTGCAGCAGAAGTTGAAAAAGAGCAGCTTACACAGTTAAAGCACTTCTACACGTCCCAAACGAGAACACAGCCTTCCTATGAGGTTGAACCAATCAATTTTTCAGACTATCGGGAGGGATTGGAAAAAGGATATGAAGCCGCCATAAATGGGTACAACACTTTTTTTGATCGATCGCTTACGCATCAGCATTCACCGATTCGTAATGTCCTTGCGAGAGCCTGTCATGACGAAATGGCACACGCTCAGCGATTTTTCTATTTATCATCTCAAGAAAAGAACAACATGCAACGCAAAGATTACGGAGGTAAGCCTTACGTTGTAGATATTGAAGAGGCGACAAAACAAAACAAAACGTTTCGGACCGCGTTATGGACAGGTGACCATTTACAAGTAACGTTAATGAGTATTCCTGTCGGAGAAGACATTGGCCTTGAAATCCATCCAAATGTAGATCAATTTTTGCGGATTGGACAAGGGCAAGGGCTTGTGCAGATGGGGGATCTCAAAGAGCAGCTCACGTTCGAGAGAAAGGTTTATGATGATTATGCCATTATGATTCCGGCGGGAAAGTGGCATAACTTGACCAATACGGGGAGAAAGCCCTTAAAACTGTACTCGATCTATGCTCCGCCTGAACATCCTTTTGGAACAGTCCACCGAACAAAAGCTGATGCCATTGCCGCGGAAGCGAATGAATAAGACGGCAACGACGAAATAAAGACAGGATGCATATCGATTTATTTGTATCCTTTTTTAATGCCTGCCTAAAGAACTCCCTCCGCATCATTTTGGAGGGAGCTAAATGAGACAAAGGTCACTCACTCGCCGTTCTATTTGAATATTCAGGTGATCATTTACGCCTAAAGCCGCTTACGTTTCTGTCGTAGACACGTCGGATAAAAATGCGCGTACTGTTTTTAAGTAGGATTCTTTTTCTTCAACTTGAGGGGAATGTCCGCTATTTTCAAAGATGACAAGCTTTCCATTTGGAACATGCTTCGCAATATCTTCAGAGCAAACAACGGGCGTAATCCAATCATGCCGTCCAACTGTAATTAACATCGGCTGACGAATCTCGGACAGCTGATCAATGACATTATAGCTTTTTTTATTGACATGAAACGCATAATTGTGGGTTTCATAATGATAATAAATGTCATTGACTTTAGCTTCGGCCTGCTCTTCATCAAAATCAACTGTATATAATGGAAGAATCGCGCGATACATCTCCTTGAATTCCTCATTTGACTTAACTTGACCACCAAACAACCGATCTAACATTTCTTGCGTAATCCCAGGAAGTTGACTATCCATCGCCTTTTGCATGCTTAAATCATTGTAATCATTGCTAGGCGCTGTATCTCGCAACATGACAGACCGTACACGCTGTGGATAACGGGTCACATATTCCAATGTTAAAAAGCCACCGTAAGAACCACCAAGCATATGAACTGTTTCATAACCTAAGAACGCACGTAAGGCATCGATATCCGCAGTCCATTGTTCATGTGTATATGGAGGAACATCAGCCGATCTGCCTGAGCCGCGCATATCCAGAAAAATGAGGCGATACTCGTCACCTAACGCAGAAAAGCTATGAACGTCTCCCCGACAGTCGCTCATTCCTGGGCCACCATGAATAAAAAAGATCGGTTCTCCTTCTTCTTTCCCATGTAATTCATAATATATGCTGCATCCATTCAATGTTGTAAACATCTTGTATATCCTCCATTCTCTTTAAACACCTGGTAAAGCTTCTTGATGACCGCCTTTTCTATTTCTGAATGTGCCGCGGATCAAGCGCATCCCTCATGCCATCCCCTAAGAAGTTGTAAGCGAGCACGACAAGTGTGATCGCAATACCCGGCAATACGCCAAGAATAGGAGCTGTCCAAATATACGCTTGTGCATCCTGTAGCATATTCCCCCACGTCGCGGTTGGCGGCTGGATTCCAAGACCTAAGTAGCTGATCGCACTCTCTGTCAAAATCGCCCAAGCGATACCGAGTGTACTTGCGACGATGATCGAGGGGATCACTTGTGGAACAACGTGCTTCGTCAACGTCCATAACGGCTTTGCCCCTAAAGCAACGGATGCCTCAACAAATTCCTGCTGCTTCCACTTCAATGTTTCGCCATAGACGACGCGAGCAATTTCCATCCATGAGGAAAGCGCAATGACAAGCACAACCATGAAAGGTGTTTTCCCTAGAACTGTCAAAGCAACGAGGGCAAAGAAAAAGTTTGGGATCGACATCATCGCTTCAGTAAAGCGCATCAGAATGGCTTCAATCCATTTTCCAAAGAACCCGGCAACCGCGCCAATGACACCACCAAGAATGACTGTAAAGACCATCGCTCCAACACCGACAAGAAGGGTAATTCTTCCCCCGTGCAGCATCCGGCTAAAAACATCCCGCCCAAGATCGTCCGTACCCATCGGATGAGTTGCTGACCAAGCAGCCAACGTGTTCGTCGGGTCTGTCGCTTCAGGGTCTATCGTCCAGACAAGCGGTCCTAAAAATACGACAAGGTGGATCATGACGAGAAACCATAAGGAAACGAGGGCAGCTTTATTTTTTTTCAGACGAGCCCAGGCACGCCGATCTTTCGTTTTTTTAGAAGCTGAAGCGACCAAGACTTCACCATTTGCCGCTTTTGCCATACGACGCCCTCCTTTCTTAATAGTTTTTCACCCGTGGATCAATTTTTGAATAAATGATATCAACGAGGAAGTTCGTTAACACGACGACGAGCGTGACGACAATCGTTACACCCATAACGAGTGTGTAATCCCTCGCATTCGCCGCCTCAACAATTAAACGCCCCATTCCCGGCCAACCAAAAACAGATTCGACAATGACTGCCCCGCCAAGTAATCGAGGAATAAGGACACCGATGATGGACACAACTGGAATTAAAGCGTTCCGCATCGCATGCCAATAAATGACAACCATTTCCTTAACACCCTTCGCACGAGCCGTTCGTACGTAGTTTTGCGAAATCACTTCCAGCATAGAAGAACGCATAAAACGAACGATTGTCGGGAGTGTCGATGTTGATAAAATAAGGACAGGCATCAACAGAAAGGTCACCTGTTCCCAAATCCCGCTCCCTTCTGGAGCAACACCTGATGAAGGAAGCCACTGTAAGGTCACTGAAAAAAGAAGCAAGAGCATGATCGCTAGCCAAAACGAAGGAACAGACAAACCAATAACCGCCAGAAAGTTAATCGCATAGTCACTGATTCGATTTCTGCGCATAGCGGCAATAATACCTAAGACGAGCCCAACGAAGACGGAAACGATCAATGTTAAAATTGTCAGCTGCAAAGTATGGGGAAAGCGTTCAGCAATTCGTTCGATGACAGGCTGTCCTGTTGATAAAGAAGTGCCTAAATCCCCTTGAACGGCACTCGCAAGCCACTCTCCATAACGGACAATGACTGGTTCATCTAGCCCTAGCTGCTCAGCAATCGCCGCCCGTTCTTCAGCGGTTGCATCCATTCTCATCATTGAAGAAGGACCGCCGGGCGCAAGGTTAATCAAGAAAAAAGTAATGATAGACACGATAAAGACAAGGATAATACTTTGCCAGAGACGCTGAGCGATAAATGACGCCATCTAAGCTTTCCTCCTTCCAAAACTTCATTCAGTTGAGGAGGAAGAGGCCGTATTGGCCTCTCCTCACTCATCTTATTGGTCGAGTGTCCATTCATTGACATAATGCAAGGATGCGCCATAGTTCAAATCAGGAACATTGTTCAGCTTCGCATTCATAACAATTGTTTCCTGTGGATACCATAAATATTGGTAAGGAAGCTCTTCAGACATGTAAGCCTGAAGCTCTTTGTAAACTTCCGCACGCTCATCTGGATCTGTCGTTTGTCGGCCTAGCTCAAGAAGGCGATCCATTTCCTCATCCTTATAGTTCGGAATGTTATTTCCCGTGTCGGCATTACTTGAATGATACTGGGCATATACATCAGGATCGTCAGGATATGTCCACCAGTTCATCATCATGTCATAGTTCCGTTCAACGACATCCTTTTGAATCATCGAATTCCAATCCATCGTGACAAGCTCAACATCCATACCAACTGCTTTTAAATCCTGCTGAATCAACTGGGCAATGGTCACCAAGTCTCCCTGGATAGCAACATCAAATTCAAAGCTTAACGTCTCGCCATCCTTCTCCATAACACCCTCACTATTCATCGTGTAGCCAATCTCTTCAAGCAGTGCTTTTGCTTGCTCTGGATCATAGTCATACTGCGTAACGTCGTTCGTATAATATTTTTCAAGGTTAGGTGAAATCGCCGCATCCGCTACTGTCGCATACCCTTTAAGGATATTGTCGATAATCGCTGGACGATTGATCGCGTGCATAATCGCCTGACGGAATTTGGCGTCTTGAAAACGCTCATCGTTTTGATTCACACCAAGCCAGTAATATCTTGTTACATCGCGTGGCTCAATCTTAAGTGTGTTAACACTTTCAAGACGTTCGAGAGAAGACGTATCTTCTAAAGAGAAAATGTCAAGCTCACCAGTCATTGCCTGGGCAATATGTGTATTCACATCGGCAAGAATTTTATAAGTGACTTTATCCAAGTTTGGACGACCAAGGAAGAATTCTTCGTTGGCTTCAAGCTCAACGCTTTGTCCTGGTGTATTATTCACTACTTTAAATGGACCAGTTCCAATAGGTGTTTCTTTGTTAAATTCAGTGTTATTCCAAACATCTGTGCCTTCAAGGATATGCTGAGGAACGATTTCTGCGTTAAAACCTAAGTATGCCGGCAACGCAGACCAAGGACGATTCATATGAAACTCAACGGTGTAATCATCGACCTTTTTCACTTCTTTTACTGCCTGAAAATTGGCCGCACTATTGGCACCTTTACTTTCATCAAGGACAAGACCATTGAACGTAAATGCGACATCATCTGCTGTAAAATCTTCACCATCATGCCACTTAACATCATCACGTAGCTTGAACGTCCAGACGAGTCCATCCTCAGAAGCACTCCACTCCGTTGCTAGGCTTGGAGATGGAACCGTATCTTTTCCTGGCTTCGTCAATCCAGAAAAAATGATCCTGTTGACGATATTTGATTCTACATACGCATTTGGGTGCCAAGGATTAAAAATTGGATCAGCGACGATCGGAATGGAAATCTCCCCACCCTGTGCAGGTGCCGCCTCTTCTCCTCCATTGTTAGACTCACTTTCCTCAGGAGTGGACTCAGGCGTACTGCTGCTTCCACCACCACAGGCAGCTAACGTAAACAACATGAGCGTAAACAACATGACTAACCAACTTGATTTGAACTTCATTGATCATTCCCCCTTCTAAAAATGTTTATTTATTTCACCCAGGTTTCTTTAAGAACCCGAAGGATGTTTTGCCCCATCACCTTGCGAATATCTTCACGGCTATAACCATGCTTTACTAACCAACGAACAACATTCGGATAAGCCTCAGACGGGTTTTCTAACCCTTTTACATAATCGACTTCATCAAATGCCTGACCTTTATGCGAGTCGCCGATAGACAACTGATTTGCAAAAACGTGATGCAAACCGACGTGATCGCCGTAAAGCGTATCTAAGCCGAAGGATACATGGTCAATTCCACACAACTCAACACAATGTTCAAAATGTTCCATGATCGACTCGATATTATGCTCTTTATGCTTCTCTGTCAGCGTCGTATGTGGCGCAGCTTCGATACCGATGACTCCACCTTTTTCAGCACATGCTTTTAGAATATGATCTGGCTTCATTCGATTCGTATCCCATAGAGCTCTTGCTCCGACGTGCGTAATAAAAATCGGTTTACTGCTCGCTTCAATCGTATCCATCGCTGTACGGTCATTACAGTGAGAAACGTCAATTGTCATACCGAGCTTGTTCATTCGTTCAACGACTTGATGACCAAACTTCGTCAGGCCAAACGTTGGGTCTTCCTTTAATCCCCCGCCAAGTGAGTTTCCTTCAGAATAAGCGATTCCCATCACTCGGACGCCTAGACCGTAAAGGACGTCGACACGATCGATTTCATTTTCAATTTGTGTTGCCGATTCTAAGGACGTGACAAAAGCAATTTTTCCGTCTGTTTTCGCACGCTCAATATCAGCGAGCGTTTCTGCCCGAATCACAAGGTCTTGATGAGCAAAATCACTATAGCGAATACCAAGGTCGTGAATCACATCGTTCCATTTCCAGCCTGCCTGAGACGTAATGAGTGCTGTACCGTCCATGTAGTTTTCAAAGACAACGTCTAATCCAGACACACTCAGCCCTTCATATCCAGTCCAATCACGTCCTTGGCGTCTGAATTCAAAAATCTGGCTGACATCCTCAGGACAAACAAACGTATGCTCATGCAGGGAAATGATGTACTCCTCTTCCATAATCGTCTGTACTTCTTTTTCTTGTTCTTCTGTCACTTCGTACGTGAAAGGTTCGACACGGTCAATTTCTTTTGCAAGCGGATAAGGCTTGTAGTCTTTTCCTGGCTCGAGGTACTGGAAGGATTTGTAACCATCATACGGTTTCTTTTTCATTAGTTTTGTCTCCTTTTTGTTGATGTATTGGATAATGGCAAGCGACCCACCGGTCATCAGCAACATTTTCTAACACCGGCGCCTCTTTTTTACAAAACTCGGTTGCCATTGGACAACGTGTATGGAAACGGCAGCCCGACGGAGGGTTTGCCGGAGATGGGATTTCCCCTTCTAACAAGACACGCTTTTTACGTTTATACGGGTTTGGATTTGGGTTTGTCTCAATCAACGCTTTCGTATACGGATGGGCTGGGTTGTCATATAAGTCATCCGTTGGCCCAACTTCGACAAGCTGACCAAGGTACATAACACCGACCCGATCAGAAATATGTCTAACGACGTTTAAGCCGTGAGCAATAAACAAATAAGTTAAGCCGAGATCGTCTTGAAGTTCTTTTAATAAGTTAATGACCTGCGCCTGCACCGACACGTCCAACGCCGATACCGCTTCATCAGCAACAATAAAATCTGGATTTAACGCAATTGCCCGGGCGATGCCTACCCTTTGCCTTTGTCCACCGGAAAATTCATGGGGATAAGCATGCTTACGGGCAGGGTCTAGTCCGACACGTTCCAGCAGCTCATCAATCCGATTTTCCAACGCCTGACCTGAAAGTGAGCGATGAATTTGAAACGGTTCTGCGATAATATCCCGAATGGTAAAACGCGGGTCCAATGATGCAAAAGGATCTTGGAAAATAATTTGCATTTCCTTTCGAATATTGCGAAGAGACTGTCCCTTAAATTCCTGAATGGCTACACCTTTAAAAGTGACCTTCCCACCTGTCGGTTCATGTAGCTTTAATAACACACGTCCAAGCGTCGATTTTCCTGATCCTGATTCGCCGACTAAACCAAACGTTTCTCCCTTTTTAATCGCCAGTGTAACATCGTCGACAGCCCGAACATGACCGACCGTCTTTTTAAATAAACCTTTTTTGATCGGAAAATACTTTTTTAACTGAGAAGCTTCCAGCAATATCGTCTCTTTGTCTTCAGGGCGTGTCACTTCGTTCATACTCCCCCCTCCTCAAACTGTACACCGCTGGCGGCTGCAATGTCCTCGTGATGGAAGCAGGCTACCTTTCGTTTCCCTACACTTTCAAGCTCCGGATCTTTTTCTCGACAAAGATCGGTCGCGTATGGACAGCGAGGGTGAAAGCGGCATCCTTCGGGCAGATTTGAAAGCGTCGGAATGTTCCCAGGGATCGATGGGAGTGTCGCCTTTCGCTTACCTTCCGCCGAAGGAACGGATTTGAAAAGGCCGAGCGTATACGGGTGGCGCGGATTCTCAAATAATTCGAACACATCACCCTCTTCAACGACTTTGCCGGCGTACATGACAACAATTCGGTCTGAAACTTCGGCAGCAACCCCGATGTCATGCGTAATTAAAATCATTGACATGCCTGTTTTTTCTTTCAATTCACTAAGCAAATGGAGAATTTGTGACTGAATGGTTACATCGAGCGCGGTTGTAGGCTCATCGGCAATGAGGAGCTGGGGATCCGATGCTAAGGCAATGGCAATCATGACGCGTTGCCTCATTCCGCCAGATAACTCATGCGGAAACTGCTTCATGCGAATCGCTGGTTCTGAAATACCGACAAGTCCTAACAACTCTTCAGCGCGTGCCCAAGCGTCTTTTTTATCAATAGACTTATCCTTAAGACGAATCGACTCGACGATTTGCCTCCCGATGGAAAAAACAGGATTTAATGCCGTCATCGGCTCCTGAAAGATCATCGCCATCTGATTTCCACGAATTTTTCGCATTTTCTCCTGGCTTTTTGCAGCGATTGATTCACCATTAAAAGTCATATCTCCAGATAGCAGAACACCATTTTCATACTCAATTAAACGCATGATCGCCATTGACGTAACACTCTTGCCGCTCCCTGATTCGCCCACAATACAAAGCGTTTCTCCTTTATTCACATGAAACGACACATCATCGATGGCCTTAACAACGCCTTGATCGGTTTGAAATCCAACCGACAGATGCTCAACCTGCAATAGCTTGTCCATGAACGGAACATACCTCCTCGCAACAGAATATTGTGACATTTCAGCCAAACAACCATTTCCCCGTTTACAATTTAAAAAATGACGGGGGTAATGACGCAAAGCAAGCGGCTTTCCTCGCTGAGAGGATTTTCACCAAAATGCGGAATTGTCGATGGAAAATGGATCGATTCGCCTTCTCGCAAATAAAACTCTTCTTGATCCAAGGTGAAAATCATCGCACCTTTCAGCACGTAATAAAATTCTTCGCCAGGATGAGTGAACGTCTTCGTCCGCTTCTGATAAGGCTTGATAACCACCTCAAATGGTGCAAGTGACCGATTCGCAAACTCACCATTCAGACGAATGTATTCCGATTCAAACCCTTTAATTTGAAACGGCTTCTTTTGCGCACGTCTCACGAGATAGCTCTGCCGATCCTGCTCTTCAAAGAAATAACCAATATTGACATCAAACGCATCAGCAATTTTTTGCAACGAATGAATCGCCAACGAAGAGGCACCACGTTCAATTTGCGATAAAAAACTCACCGATAGCTCTGTACGCTCACTCAGATCCTTTAACGTCATGTTATTTCTTTGTCTGAGATCACGTATTTTTCTGTATATTTGTTCCATACAACACCTCACCTAGACCACCGTCTACATTTTTCAGTAATACTGTAATTTTTTAAATATTACTAGATTATCGTGTATAATAGCATAAAAATTCTTCTTTGAACATAAATATGTAATAATTTTTATTGATTTTTTATTAAAACGTTTACATTATCTCCAAATAGAGGGAACAATTAAACTGCAGCAGGTTAGCTCATCTCGCAAAGCTTCTACCAATCTCTATACTTTTTTTATCGGAATAGAAAAAGAGATTTTTGGGAAAAGCATAAAAATGTTTTTAAAAACGCTCTAGTCGATAGCAAAGCCTAAAGAGATTCAAATTGACGACAAAGTTCTTTCTGAACTTTAGTAGCATTTGAGTAACAACTTTTCTATTATTGTTCAACATGGACCTGGCATGAAGACGCAAATCAGACTTAGCGCGAGGCGAGTAAAGACACGTATCGAACTTTTGTTCATGAGAGGACAAGCGAGGCGAGTAATCACGGATGTAAGCTCTTGACAACAATCTCAGCCTGGCTAAAAAACGCTTGTCAGACTAGCGCGCTGGCAAGCGAAGATACAAATTGAACTTTTTGTTCATCAGAGGACGAGCGAGGCGAGTAACCTGGGATGAAAACGTTTGACAACAGGCTGAAACTCTCTAGCAGTTGGCTAACCCCTAGAGAGTTTTTAATCGATTTATAACCTTTGAAACTCTACTTTAACGCTTGAATGGCAAATTGAGACCACGACTCAAACCGATCGAGTTGTTTTTCTGCTTCGGAAATCTTTAGCCAGCTGCCACGTAGTACCTCTTTTTCCCTCACTTCGATGGTATCTTGCATCGTCATTTCAAGAACGAACAGTATACCAATATGTACTCGTCCGACCTCGTCTTCATCGTCATTGATTAACCCAATAGGGGTCAACGTGTAAGGCATGTTACGATCAAAGGTGAGCTCCTCCTCCAACTCCCGCAACATGTTATGTTCTAATAGATTTAAAAAAGAATCTTCTGTAGAACTGGGGTTTTGATGCCCCCCGACACCGATCGACCATTTATGATGGAGCCTCGCTTCACCGCCAGCTGCCAACCTTTCATAAACGAAGACCTCATCTTCATGTTTCACGACGACATATGGAATGGGTTGCTT
Organism: Litoribacterium kuwaitense; assembly: GCF_011058155.1. Classification (NCBI taxonomy): domain Bacteria; kingdom Bacillati; phylum Bacillota; class Bacilli; order Caryophanales; family Bacillaceae; genus Litoribacterium; species Litoribacterium kuwaitense. The sequence continues at coordinate 58,655 of NZ_JAALFC010000010.1, forward strand.
AAATGCTTCATTCTCCTCCGCATCCCCGCGCCTCATCGTCGTATAATGCTCACCCATTTGATAAAGAAGCGCATCCGTATTTTCTTTTTGTAATTGAACGCCATTAAAATAAAGGTGCTCTTCTGAAAACAGTTCGTCTGTCGGTACAACTATGATGGTTTCATCCATTTTTCCCATGTCACATCTTCCTTTCTTACTGAAAGTGTAGCACGGTTTTCATTTCGAAAAAACATTGACGTACTTGTCAAGATTTATGAGTGACAGCACAGCTTTTATAAATCCTTTGCAAAGACAATGATGTTATTTTCATGCAATTCGATGGATTCTCAAATTTTAGACGAACTCTTTACCGCTTGTCTTGAAGCTGGCCGTTTGTTGCAGGCCGATGACCCGATAATAACAGACATTGCTGACACCAAGCGCCGTCTCGCTCCGACTTTGATCGGAAAACATGGTCAAATTATGGAATGGATTCAAGACTATGACGAAAAAGAACCTGGTCACCGGCACATCTCACATTTATTTGCTCTATACCCAGGTTCTGCGATTACACCGCGAAGCACTCCTGAGCTCGCCGAAGCTGCGCGCGTGACTCTCAACAGAAAACTTGCCAGCGGTGGCGGTCATACGGGCTGGAGCCGCGCCTGGATCATTAACTTTTGGGCTCGCCTTTACGATGGAGAACAAGCTTTGGACAATGTCCAAGCCCTTATACAGCAATCAACGCTCCCAAATTTACTTGATGACCACCCACCATTCCAAATTGATGGCAACTTCGGTGGAGCCGCAGGCATCAGTGAAATGCTTTTACAAAGTCAGCAAAAGGAAATCCATCTCCTTCCCGCACTTCCGAATGCCTGGAGCGAAGGGATGGTCAAAGGGCTGCGGGCACGCGGTGGATTAACTGTTAATATCTCCTGGTCATAAGGGAAGCTTACTGAAGCCACCATTACAGCCGATCAAAATGGAGATGTCACCGTCCGTTCCTCTGATGTGTCTAATGTTTATCAAAACGAAAAGGGGATTCCCGCGACAAAAACAGCTTCGGATAAAATTGAGTTTGCGATCGGGGCAGGCGAATCGTACGAGCTTCGTCCGTAAAAAACGTTTGGGTGGACAGGGCGCCTCTTCGCAGGCCCTGTCCTTTGACGTGTCATATGTTTCGTTTATATGCTCATTCACGGAAGCTGAAAGCGAATAGATTTAGAACGACAAAAACGGCTCGTCGCAAGGAAGACGAAAGCCGTTTCTGTTTGTTTGCTACACAATATTATAAAATCGCAAAAAGGGAACTTGTGTTCTGTTTGATTTTCGATTATGATAGCATTATGAACGGAGAGATTCACTATACCGAAATATATTGTATCAAAACAACATGCTTCCGCTTTTCCTGACCCAATCATTTTAGAGAAGGATCAAAAAGTGACCTATGGAAAAGAAGATACAGAATTTCCCAACTGGATTTTTTGTAAATCTCTCGCTACAAACAAAGAAGGTTGGGTTCCAAAACAAATTTTAACTGACCCGGACGCGGAACGTTTAGCCATCGTTACCGAAAATTATTCAGCTCATGAACTGACGATCAGTGCAGGAGAAATATTGATAGGCCTACTGTCAAACGAAAGATCATGAATATGGCTGGATTCCAATCGCTTGCTTGTCCGAGCTCTAAATGATCATCGGTTCATTCGTAGACTGCCAAGATGAGAGAAGTTCCTGTCCACCCAGCCTTTTTATCTGCGTAATGCAGGAAGATCGAAGCGAGTACAATGAGTTATCGCGCATCTTCTAGACGATAGCATCGCTTAGCATTTTCAAATAATATATTGTTTAACTGTGATTCATCGAGGTGGTCAGGTAAAACCTCTCTAAACATGTGTACCACTTCATCGTAATTTCCACCCAATAATGCAACTGGCCAATCACTGCCAAATAGCAATCGGTCACTGCCAAAACAGTCAATCAAGTGAGCAACGTACTTCTTAAAAATTTCCGGTTGATTTCCTTTTGTTTGGGAGATCATACCAGATAATTTGCACATTGCTTTCGGATGTTCGGCTATATTTCTCATTCCTTCGGCCCAAGGCTGAAAGGAATCATGATAGAGCGGTGCCCCCAAATGATTTACGACGACCTTTAAATGAGGGACTTTTTCGAGCAAACGGGAAATATAAGGGACATTCCCAGCATTCATTAATAAATCAATTGGAAATCCGTCTTTTGCCATTATGGTTAAGTTCTCGAGCAACTGATTAGATATCTCCCATTGATCTGTATTAAAGCCGTGAAGGGTATAGCGAATGCCGACAAAATAGGGGTTTTTTCTGAGTTGTTCATATAACTTGATCGTAGCGCTTGCCTCTAAATCTAGATAACCGACAACGCCAATGATTTGTTCATGTTTTACAGCTAATTCTAATAGATATTTCGTTTCGTCAACAGTGTGTGCCGCTTGGACAGCGATAACGCCTGAAATATGATTTTTCGCTAAATACTCTTCAACATCTTCTAATAAATAATCTCGATATAACGTTTGATTTTCCGGCTTAATCCACAAATAATCCCGACGGCTTAGCTGCCAAAAATGAACATGTGTATCAATCATACAGTCACCTCTTTTTACGAATGAGATCGATCAATTGAGAAAACTTATTCACACCTTCTTCCGTGATTTTCAATGCACGATCAATGTGCTTTTTAGTGCAAAGGGCGCTGGTCAAACAGCTCATATACTCTTCTTTGTTCATCTTCAGTCAGCCCCCTACCATCACAATATCTTGCGTTTTTCTTTAAGGAATTCAATGAAGTTGTTCCTGTTAACGTGACTGCGATATTTGGATGACTCAAACTAAATCGCATGGCCGGCTCAATCAAACCCTTTGGCTCAGTTTTACGCAAAAAGGAGATTTGCTCTTTTCTCTTTTCGGCTTCTGCTAAAAGCGCTGTATTTTTAAGTAAAAATGGTGCCGGGGCATCTGCCAACACACCCATTCCAAGGGGGCTACCATTTATTACACCGACATTCATCTTTTTTGCCAAAGGGATTAATTCGTCTTTTGCTGTATGGTCGATCAACATATATTTAGAAAATGTTTGGATCGTATCTATTTTTCCCGACTTTATATATGGGATCAATAATTCCGTTTGACCAGCGTTGACCCCAATTGCGCGAACTTTCCCTTGCTCTTTCAGTTTTAAAAATGCCGCCATTGTACCTTCCATTGCTTCTTCATACGTCGTACATTCTGCTTCGTGCAGTTGGATTAAATCGATATAATCCGTTTGTAAGCGCTGTAAGCTCTCTTCCACACATTGGATCGTATTGTCATAGCTATAGCTGTCACCTCTCATCACCGCTTTTGTCGCTAAAACAATATTTTCGCGCCTCCCTTTTAAGGCAATCCCAAATCGTCGTTCACTTTCGCCACGTCCATACAATGGTGCTGTATCAAAAAAATTAACACCTAAATCAAGCGCCGCATGAATGACCTCGATCGCTTTTGGATCAGTTATGTCACTAAAATCACCACCGATTGGAGCGCCTCCTAAACCAAGTTTTGAGACGGTGATTCCTGTCTTCCCAAGTTCAGTATATTGCATTTATTCACTCTCCTTCGCGTTGTCATTGAAAGCTCATTTACTCAAAATTACCCATCACGCGTTATTTAATAGCTTTGATTGCTGATACTCTTTCGGTGTTACGCCATATTTTTGCTTGAACAATTTGTAAAAATAGCTTTGATTTCCAAAACCGGTCATCCCCATAATTTTATTCACCGTATATTTATTCTCTTCAAGCATTTTCGCTGCATTTAAAAGGCGATACTCTTTAATATAATCTCCTACAGACATGAATTCATGGCTTCTAAACACTTTGCTGAGATATGCTGAAGAAACTCCGATATCTGCTGCAATCGCGTTTAAATTTAAATTCATATCTTTATAATTGTTTTCTATCATTCCTTGACGGTATCAACGAGAATATACCGTCTGCCCTCTTCATTGTCTAGATTACGTGACTGACACAGCTCTAAAGTCAAACTTTCTAAAAGCTCAAAGATTTCTTTTAGCGTTTCTAATTGCGATAACCGTTCATAATAGACTCTTATATCAAGATTGGATTGCAAGACTTGATGACGATTTATGTCGTGTACAGTCCGGTCAATTAACACAAATGTATGAATAACCGCATACATCATGTGGTCGTAATTGACTTTCGTAATATGAGCAAATAATTCGGAGAGCTGAATTTGAATCAACTCGAAATTGTTCTTTTTCATCCCTTCAATAAGCTTTGCTTCAATTTCTTTCGGGTACGACAATTTGATATTTTGTTCATTTTCTTTCACCATTTCAGGTAAAATGATGGACTTTTGACCATAGATTACTCGATACATAGAATGTTTTAATGTTCTTAGATACATTTCGGTAATCTCGGTATATTCTGTCATATGTGAACTGATGGTCAGCGAAAGTGATATATTGTAAAACGTCTGAATCGTATCTTGAAGCTCACTTAATAAATCTGTAAAAGCACGCTCTTTTTGCTGTCCTTTTTCTATATTAAGCAACATGATAAAGTGGTCATTTTTCATTTTGGCAAACTCAGTAGGGTAGCTTCTATTCATAATCTCTTGCGCAATATTACTTATCGCAAATTCGATGACTTTTTTCTCATTCTCTTCAAACGTTTGATTGTATTTCGCATAATCATCGATTTTTATAGTGCATATCAGCATGGGTTTGCTTAAATCTATAACAAAATGATGTCTATGACTGGATAAGTCTTCTAAAGTGCTGTCAATGACTAATTTTCTAAGGTAGTACGTTTTGACAAGATTTTTATTAGATTCCTCATTATTTTTCAAATACTGCATTTGTTTTAAGGCATTATTGTATTCAACAGAGATGACTTTCAATTCATCGTTTGACTCTAAAACATCATCTCGTATTAGGTTTTGCTTGATCTGCTTTAATACGTCACCAACAGGTTTATATAGTTTGTGTGACACGATGAAGGAGCCGATAATAGCGAAAATTAAAAATGCGATAAACAACAGGGTCGCCATCAGTCGCATATCTTTTATATGCCCTACAACATCATCGTAGGATTGTACATTTACGACGGTCCATCCGTTTTCCGGCGAATTTACATAACTTAATATCTTTTTCTCTTGATTAATTTCCTCGATGCTATAGCTTGAATGGTTTGAAGGGTCCACATGGCTTTTGACGTAATCAATGATTCCATTCTGTTCACGCACATCCCCAGCGTTTAAAATGTTATTCCTCTGATCCAATATAATGATTTGGCTATTTTCATAACCTACCCGTTTGTTAATATTATTAATATTATCTAACAGCCAATCTGGTTTTATATTAACAATAAGTATGCTGTTTTTAGTACTAGCTAAATCGTTGGAATGGTACATAAAATACGAAAAGAAGTCAGGGTCATTGTTTTCAATGTCACCTTCAAAAGACATCGGAATGAAATCCAGCTTAGGGATGATTTCTTGGCTGTTCATATATTGATCGACTGTTTGCTTCATACTATCGTCTTCGCAATGAGCTGTATACTTGGTTGAATAATAGCAATCCGTATTTGCGTTATAAACGATTAAGGAATCTAAAAATGGGTTCGTATTTACGATTTTCTCCATCCTCATTAACTTAGGATACAATTCGTAAATTTCCAAAGAGCCCGCATTCAGTAAAGCAGTAATATCATTGTCAAAGAAGGTCGATACCGTAATATTGTCGATCATATTTTTAATATAATTTACGTTGTACACAACTTGATTTAATACTTTTTCATTTGCTTCTTGTTGTATGTTAAGCGCTTTCCTTTCAGACGTGTAAAAAATTGCTGAATAACTTAAAATTAATAGGAAGATGATAAATAATAATAACGATAATAATAAGCGTAATAAATATTTTCTTGACTGATAATATTTTACAATATTCATACGCCTCTCCTTCCTAAAAACCATTATGATACAAAATGTGCATTACTGAAGCCTTTCCTTAGCCTTATTTGCTGACATCAAATGTCCAGACAAACACGAAAATTCATTTTCCTTCTCTTTGAATGAGCCTCGCTTCATTTACATTCGGTGTGAAGGTCAGTTTAGTTTTCCTTAACGAACATCTCACTAATTTCATGAAATCGCTGACTACTTAATTATATCATGTAAGCCCTTTATTAATTTTGCAGTATTTAGAATATCTTTTACGATTGAGTATTTAATTGAAGGTGAATGTTGATCTCCTTCTCACCTCTAGCTATAAATTGCAATAATTGATAATGGCCGTTTCGGTTTGGTAGCGGCTGATGAAACTGATGAACGCAGATGTTATTTCCCGTTGATAGAAGCTGAATGTCATACGTATATTGATGATAATTTACTTGCGCACGGTGATCACTTATTTGTATATCGGTTTCATCCATTCCGTTCGTTTTAAGAATTGGCACACAGACACCAATCGCAGCAATCTCTGCACCCCGTACGTCGTCCAATTCCGTGTTTGCTTTAGGGGAACGTTTCTTTCCACTTGTGTATATGTTTGTTCTGGAATGACCTTTTCCAAGTCATTTTTCCAGCCATTCACCCGCTCGCTATTTGTTGTATGACGCAAAATTCTATAACCCTGCATCACCATATGTGTGACAAAGTCAGCATGATTGTCAGGCACTTTGTTTTCAGCGAGACAATGACAAGCCCAATCCATTGCAAGTTTGATTGAACTCTCTAAGTCGTGACAGCGTCCAACAGAAAGAAGAATAGCTCCTGCCATGGCATAACAAGCCGTCGTGTATTCATGTTCAAGCCCGTCACTAACATCTATAATGGCACCTTGGTCATTTTGATCCGGAGAAAATTGCCTGATCCGGGCTTCGGCAAACTCCAAGTAGCGCTCTTTCGTTCCTTCTTCATTCATTGCATCCGTTTGTGCAAGCTGCTTTTCGAATTGTTGGACATGACGCTCTAGTGGATTCGCCCTTTTTAATGTTTCTAGATATTTTTCTGATCTCATTTCATAAAACTCTCTTTTCAATTTGCCAACTCGAATTTTATAAGTCACGAGAAACAACGGTCAGCACACTGATTTTCTATACCTTTACATTTAACGACATTTTTATAATGAGCCCCTCTTTGAGTAAGAGGAGCTCGAAAAAAGCTGGTTTACGTTTGTTGTTGGACTATCTTTTGGATCTTATGTTGGATCACCTTCTTTATATCGTCTGATACTGCTTGATCCTTGTCTAAAAAGCGCAAACTATCTTCAAGGAACTTTATCTTCTGTTTGTCATTGTCTCGGTCTTGGTGGTGCTGAGCCTGCTTTAATTTATTTGTCAGCTGTTTATATAGAGAGTGCTTGATATCACCAGCTTCATAGAATGCCTGAATGATCTCTTGTACTTGTTTAATGCTCGTGTATGTTGTTACAGAAATGGTCGCACTTTTTTCTGATTCAATCCCCTCTTCATTTTCCGCGACGATATAAAACGCGTATGTTGTATCCGGCTTTAAATCTTCGACAGTATATTCATTTGCTAGCACCTTTGCGTGCATTTCCTCATTTATAAACACTTGATAGATCACGCTGTTTTCTGTCGTGACTTCATCCCAAGTCAAAGTAATCGAATCCGTTGTTACATTTGTCGCCTCAAGATTGTTTGGTCTTTGTACGATCACATCTTTTAGCCCTTCCATCGCCGCTTGCAAAGATGCCATTTTTGTATCAACTGCTTTTTGTGTTGCTTCATCATTGTTGAATACTTCCTCGGCAGCTACGATTGCTTCTTCAAGGGTCTTTACCGACTCTTCCGTTTTCCCCGCTGTATCTAATCCCTTTGCTTCTGAAAGCAAGGCATCTAGCTGTGATTTATCAACCTCTATCCCGGAAATCGTTACATCATCAAAGAATACCCTTCCTGATTGATCGTCAGCCCATTGATCACCAAGCAACAAATGATCAAAATGAGTAATGCCTGATGTCGTCTGAATTGGTGTATCGTCTATCGATAAGGTCACACCATTTCCTGACCTGTAATCAAATGTGAGTTGGTGCCACCCATCCGTGCGCGGAATGTCTGTCGGATACCAATCTGCTCCGATGCGAAAAACATAATGATCCTCTGTAATTCGCGTATTTACACCTAGGGCAATATGCCTTTCAGAATCATCAACTCTTGCCACAACAGCAAGCTCTTTATCTGATGCATCGTCATAAAACCAAATGTTCACATTCCTTTGCATGGGCTCGGACGTTCTTAACGTCATGTACTCACGATCCCCACTGATCAAAACACTTTGATCGCCGCTTTTGGCTTGTTCAGCGCTCGTTGTTGGATGACCATCACCAATAGACCATTGACCCAATCCTTGCGCAAAATCTTCAGTGTATCCGTCAGGAATATTTCCTTCAATATCTCCGCTGCCCCCATTATTTTTAATGTCTTCATCCATTGCTGTGAGCGCTTCAATATATTGGCGTTCGATTACATCATGACGATAATGGTCATTGTAAAGCCCAAACTCTTCCACTGGCAAAACATTTATAATTTCTTCATACTGATTCAATTTGTCACTTTCGGAGATCCCTTCATTCTTTCTTATAAATAAATTATCTTGCACTGTACCATTGCTTCTTGCATGTTCATTAATTTCCAAATTATTCTGCGTGTCATAGACGACGTTTTCTTTGACGACATTATATTTAGGTACTTCTTGCTCATCGTTTAATATATTTACAAGGTTAGGATATTGTGTACTCCATGGTTCTTGCTGATAAGGCATTTCTTTCAAGAGCCCTTCCATCAGTCCTCCTGGCTTCGCTGTCTCCCACGCCCAACCCATAGCACGATTATCAATATAAATGGACTGTGTTCCCTCGATCATGACATTTCTTTGCACATCATTACTTCTTCCCCCACCTATGAGAAACGGACGGTAAACATCAACTAATAAATTTCCGTACATTGTCGTTCCACTAGCCATATCATCCAAATATATGCCGACTTGATCATACGACTGATCATTACGGAGTTTATGCAAATAATTGTAGCGAATGATATTGCCTTGCTCACTCCAATCTCTGCCCATATAAATCGCACCACTATCACCTGTTTCTGTTAATACGTTATAAATTTCGTTATATTCAATCAAGTGATTGTTTCCTTTAATGGCAATCGCTTGGTGCGGGGCATCGTGGAAATAATTATGGACAACATTGTTTCCAACTCCGGCAAGTTGGACAGCTGGACTGTACGTACGTTTAATACGGCTGAACGCATAGATGTTATTATTTTCAGCATAATTTTCTCCTCGTGTCAGCGTCTGTCGGTCACCACCAGCCAAATAGATGCCCCCAATGCCTGTGTCGGAAATATCCGAGCTAAGCACCCCATTATGCTGACCACCGCGGGAACCACTCTCTTGATCGCCGATGGTGACGCCAAATCCGCCTGTCTGTCTAATCTCACTGCCCGCCACCGTATTGTACGTACCGTCAAGAATCTGTACGGCTGTTCCTCGCGTATAGCCCATTTCGACATTTTCTATAGTAATGTGAGAAGCCCCATCAAGTAAAAATAGAGGCTCATCAAGTAATGAGAGTTTAATATTTGCTTGATCCAAATCTGTTGGAGGGTACAAATATAACATCCCTGTTTCTCGATCTAAGTACCATTCGCCCGGTCGGTCTGTTTCTTCCAAAATATTGTAATAGTAGTATCTTTGATTTGATCGAATGCCATACCAGCTCGCCGTTGCTGTTGAAATTTCCTTCGTCTCTTGATTGATATTTTTTATATTTAAATTCCCATCAGCCCAATCCCAATAGAAAAAACCTTGCATCCAAATGTCACCGTTGTTAAGCCATTGTTCGGGACGTGGGTCATCGTATTTAAACGTATGTCCTTTTTTAAATTCTTCCTCAATAATGTCATCGCTAGGCGGGGCTGGACCGTCCCCGCGCGGGAAGCCGCCTTCAACTGTAATTTCACCAGTACGAACATAACCGTCATTGGGGTAACGAGATAACGCTAACGCTTCATCATTGAAAAAGAGTTCGGGGTTCACAATATTCTCAAAGGGCCCAAAACCTCCTTGCCGTATTTCGCCAAAGTCAGTAATACCCAAATCGTTTAGGTTGAATTGAACAATATGATCCCTTGCCGCTTCGGGCAAACGAGAGCGCACCTCTTCATCCGTCACAGGCATAAACTGATTGCTCGATAAGGAAACTCCACCCAATATTTGTACCTCTTCTCCGGGATAAGCTGAATAAACGATTGGTTTATCCTCTTCACCACTATCCTGTTCTCCGAGTTGAAACGAGTGATCCAGGAAATATTCTCCTTCTCGTAAATAAACCTTTATTCCGTTGTCTGGTAAACCCGTTTCATTTTTTAGAGCACGAATCTTATCCCTCGCTGCCTCTAACGTTTTAAATGGCTGCTCCTTTGTTCCTGTATTAGAATCACTTCCGTTTTTATCAACATAAATCACACGAATCTCACTGCCCCCTTCTTCTGCTTGAGCCGTTGGAGACAGTAGTGACAATAACATCACAAAACTCAAACCGAGAGTAACTAAACGGCGATTCTTTATTTTAATCTTGTTTGTTAACATCATTTTCATTCCTCCTCGTTCAGATAAACTGTTCCTTAAAACTTCACCGAGCGTGCATCGTTTTAACACTTCCATTATTTTCAATATTATGACTTTTAAGCGCATTATAGTCCTATTCGTATAATGACTTGTTCGAACAGAGATGCTTCTAAGGTAAACCTCCAAGCTTAGTCAGCAAAAATGTATGCGTGAGAAGTAACCCTTCTCACGCGCCAAGTTATTTAAAGCTCTCTAAGAAACACAATTTTTCATTTTCCCTTAAAGGCTGGTTGGCTATTGTCCTTCATTCGTTTCATGCCATTTGTCTAGCTGTGACTGCATCTCATCAATCACTTCATTTATGCCTGCTCTCTCAAGGGCGCTTAAAAATTCATCCAAACCTTCATCAGGGGAAACTGCACCAGTATTCAATCCAGGTCCGTGCTGATCCATGACTGAGGTAATATTGGCAATTTGTGAAGCGACGGGCTCGACATCAAATTTAAATCCAATCATTGGTGACGGAGTTGCATTTTCGTTTTCTTCCTTAATCGCATCGTTTATTGCAGGGTCTTTACCCGCGACTGGATATGCATTAAATGTATTCCCAAAAATCCAATCAGCACCAGGCGCATAACCAGAATCTTCAATTGGTTCGACGACATTATCCTCATTCATCGTGTAGTGTTCACCTTCAATACCATAAATCAGCAGGTTATACAGTTCGGGATCCGTATTGACTAAATTTAAGAACATCATTGCTCGTTCCGGGTTTTCAGACGTACGACTAATTGCTTGTAATGTCGTAATAATTGACCCTGTACCTACATAAGGATCGGTCATAAATTTTACCTGTACTTCCTCCCCATACTTCTGCGCAGATTTTATTTCGACACCAGGTTCGTTCACATGATGATATTCAGACACAACTCTTCCACTAGCAATCAGATCATTCGTATCACTCAAGGTTGGTGCATCTTGATTAATTAATCCTCCTTGATACCAATCATAGACTAGATCTAAATATTCTTTGTATTCTGGCGATGCAAACACATTAAATACTTTTGTAGGCTCTTCCCAGCGAATAGCACCCATTTTATCTACAAGCTCAATTCCTAATGAATTTGAAAAACTTTCTAGCAGTCCTCTGCGGTCCATATGAAGTGGAACAACATTATCCGCTCCTTGTTGTTTAATAGTCTCAAGAATTGGTGTAATATCTGTAAATGGATCGGAGATTGCATCGATATCCAAATCATATTGATCTATTGCGCTCGCTACAATTCGATATGCTTCACGGTTTGTCACTGTTTGATAATTAGGTACACCGTAGATTTCTCCATTAATGCGAGTTGCGTCCCAAATGAAGTCAGGCATGCTATTCAAAACATCAGGTGCGTACTCCTCCAACAGCTCATCTAATGGGATAAAAGCACCGTTGGCTTGGTTTTGCATATAATCAAAGTTCCAATTTGACGTCCAAATAATGTCTGCATTTTCCCCAGAAGCGACAACTAGATTTAACCGCTCCGTGTAGTCACCGAAGGTTTGCGTTTTAAAATCAATCGTCGCGTTGATTTTTTCTTTTGTTATTTCATTAACCGCCTCTTCAACTTTGTCGATATCAGCTGGAATCGAAGCTAAAGGAAAATACCACGTTAATTCTACTGGTTCTAACTCGCTTTCTGATTCACTCGTACTGCCATTATTGTCCGCTTCACTCCCCCCTGAGGACTGATTATTCGTACCTTCACTAGAGCAGCCGACGATCAACATCATTAATCCAAGAAATATGACTAAAAGCATGGAAGAAGAAGTGTTTACACGCTTCATCGTTTGACCCCCTTACAATTTTTTCTAATTTTTTCAGATGACAGTTAACACTGATTCTCTTCATGTACCATTACGGGAACATCTCTCGCTATGGCAAAGGGACAGCACAAGACACTCAGGTGACAAGTGCTGTTTATGTCAACATTCTATAAGAAAAACGTCTAATCCCCCTTTCGCTATTTCTCTTATAGAATGAATTAACCTTTAATGGAGCCAACAGTGAGCCCCTTTACAAAAAAGCGTTGAAAAAACGGGAAGACAAATAACATCGGTCCAGCAACTAATACGGCCATGGCCATCCTTGCAGATAATGAAGGGAATTGGGACATATCAATGGATACATTTGCGCTATGCATGTTGTTCGATAAAAATTCAATCGTATTCATAATGCGATATAAAAGTAATTGCAATGGGACTAAATCTTGGTCATCGATAAACAGCAAGCCTAACCACCAATCATTCCAATACAAGAAAGACGTAAACAAGCCAACAGTTGCTAAAGCCGGTGTGGTTAAAGGAATAATAAGTTTAAAGAAAATTCGCCATTCTCCAGCGCCATCGATCTTGGCAGATTCAACAATTTCAAAAGGCACTTGATCCATAAACCCTTTCATAATCAATACGAAAAAAGGATTAACTAAGTACGGTAAGATTAAAGCCCAAATCGTATCTCCCAAATGTAAAAATTGCGTAACCAATATATATAGCGGCACAATCCCCCCACTGAAAAGCATCGTAAAAAATATATAAAAAGTCGTCATGCCTCTGTAGCGATAGTCCTTTCGTGATAATGTATAGGCAATTGTGGATGTTAACAGCAAACTGCTGATCGTTCCGAAAACGTCACAAAAATAGTGACACCATAAGCACTAATCAATGGTCCAGCTGACTTTAAAACGACTTCATAGGATAATAAGCTAAATTCTTCAGGAATGAGGCGATAGCCATTTGTTAAGATGGACTGTTCTTCACTGAAAGAAATAGAAAGCACCAACAAGAAGGGGACAATGATACCGATGGACAATATCGATAATATGGCATTCACGCTAAAATGATAGAGATCGAATTTTTTTGTTTTCACGTGCAACACATCCTCTCTTAACTAAATCAGCTAATTTAAAGCGCTTTCAAATATATAGTAGGAAAAGTTGTCGCTCTTTATTTTTTAAGGATTTTTCAAGCTACCATAACGCATGATCTTTGTTAATTTTCTTGATAATATAATTTGTTAACAGCACCAACAGTAAACCAACAATCGATTGGTAAAGCCCAACTGCCGTAGCCATACCAATGTCACCTACAACGCGCAATGAACGATAGACGTACGTATCAATGACATCTGTTGCATTGTATAGAAAACTGACATCATTAGGGATAAAATAAAACAAGCCAAAATCAGCCCGAAAGATTTTCCCCATTTCTACAATGAATAAAATGATAATAAGTGGCATAATTAACGGGATCGTAATACTTCTGATCATTTGCAGCTTCGATGCCCCATCAATTTTTGCAGCTTCGTAATAAGATGAATCAATTGCCATAATGCCTGAGTAATATATTAACGATGAAAAACCAATGCTTTTCCATAAATGAACGAGAATAATGATAAATGGCCAATAACTCTGCTCTTGGTACCACCGAATCGGATCAAAGCCAAAATCAGCCAAAAGCTGATTAATCAAGCCATTATCATAATCTAAAAAGGATTGTGCAATATACCCAACAACGACCCATGATAAAAAGTATGGGAGAAACAGAATCGTCTGGTGCACTTTGATCCATTTCTTTCGCACTTCATTCATTAACACAGCAATGGCTACAGCAATGACTGTCGTTAGAATAATAAATGTCAAGTTATAAAGGATTGTATTACGCGTGATCGTAAAAGCCGTTTGGGAAGTGAAGAAAAATTCAAAGTTCTCGAACCCCACCCACTCACTCCCCCATAACCCTTTATCGTATCTAAAATCTTTAAAAGCTACGATGAGAAATATAAGCGGTAAATAGGCAAATACAAATGTGTAAATGACCGCTGGCAATGATAATGAGAGCAACGGCATGTTTTTCTTAAATAATTTCCACTCTTTTTTTATTTTAGAGTTTCCTATCATTTTTTGTTTTTGCTGCTGACTGGTTGAAATGTCATTTTTCATCTTCTCACCTCTGTTCATAAAATGATGGATACTTGAAGCTTCAAAAATCTCGATATCCGTCGGTTGACTCGACTTCATTTTTTCACAGAAGAATAAAGATGGATACTGCAAAATTAAGAATTATGTGTAAATATAGCTATTCATGCGTAAAGTACAGTTCAATTCGAAAATTACACTCCCACACGCTGAACACCCAGCTTTGGTTTTTCAGGATGATTAACGACACCATATGAGCTTCACAAAAAGAAAAATCGTTCACCTTTTGCGATGTTTGACAGCAACAACTTATTTTACTATATCAAAATAACTTTCGTGTTGCTGTGTTAAATATCTTTTAACAAATTTAAAATCACTCTGATGTTTATTTATAACCATAGTTCGGAGCAATCCTTTGACCGTGGGTATGATCGTCAATCATCGCCCCCAAACATTAAAAAGATGAATCAGCGGTTTGCACTGTTCATCTCGTTTCAGTTATTCTTTCTCAAATCGATTCATTCGCTTTTTTCCTTGGATCGTGCTTCTCTCGTTGCTTTGACATCCGGAATCAGTTGGACAACCTTTTCTTCTTCAATTTTGACGAAACAGCGCATGCCTTCGGTCACTTTTTTCGGAAGCTCACCTGCTCGAATGTAATACTTCTTAGCGTCATCTCCGATAAGAATAGTGGCATAGTCGTCCCCAATTCGATCAATTACACCCCAATCCACCTTAGTCACTCCTTTTGTCAATGAGGTAAATGTATTTCTTTAAGCTGTTCAGCATTCTTTCTTAACCTCTATCGAAGAGGCCGTTACTCATCCACCACCTCTTCAAGACACCTTTCACCAATGCAGGTACGATTTCCTTCAATCGGTCCATATCTCATTTTGATCTCCCATAATCTGAAGGCTTTAAACCAAGCCTGTGCTGACAAACATACTAAAGAGAACACCTCAAATGTAAGCGATAACATTTATTTGGTTCTAAGCAAATATTGAATAGTGTGCAAAAATTGCATGCTCTCACAGCCATAAGAGAGGCAATATGAGGTAAGAACGGGTCAGTCGATCTATCGTCACTTATGTGAAACAAGCATTTTCGCAAAAATTGCATAAAAAAAAGATGCAGCTATACTCACTGATCATTAACCAGTTAGCAATAACTGCATCATGGATAGAACCTTTATCGTACAACAGTGTATAGCGAATCGTCACCTGTCACTATTGTGACCTTACTTGAAAAGACATACCATCATAAGCACACAACGCCCCTAAACGGGCGGCTTTCGCCTCAATCTCCTCATGAGGCCCTGCCCAGCCTTGATGAGAAAAATGAGTCGCGATAAATGTCGTTTTGTCTGTCGCCGCACCAATATCCTTCATCCGCTCCATCATAAGCTTAAAATCGGTTTCATTTAAATGTTCTTTCACAGATGGGCGCCCCCATACCGTACCTTCTAGGATCACGGCATCAAAGCGATGGGCGCTCAACTCATGCCAAACCGCTTCAGAATAAACGCCACTGTCCGATGCAAATAACAGCACACAGCTTCCATCATCAATCATGTAATTCATCGCATCTCCTACAGTTCCATGATGATTTGCCTCTATCGCGGTCACAGTGTATCCGGATGCTTGTATAGTGCGTCCTGGTAAAATAGGCGTTCTTTTGATTTGTGACCGTTGATCCTTCATTCCTTCTTCGTCCCATCTCATCCAAACGGAAGGACCGGCAATCATCGTAACGTCCGGAAGGTCCGTTGCCAACCGATACGCCTTTTCCCTCAAAACAAGATTCTCTGGATCAAAATGGTCTGAGTGACTATGTGTAATTAACATCGTTTCAACGTCACACAAGGAAAGACCTTGCTCGGCGCAAGAGGCAAAGATATCTGGGCCGAGATCAATGAGCAGCTTGTTGTCTATCAAGACACTCTGCCTTTTACGGATGTTACGCCCACCGTGTTTTCGTGCATGCTCACACGTATCACAATTACAAAATGGAGAAGGAATGCCTTCAGCTGCTCCTGTGCCTAGAAAGGTGATTTGCATTTTTTCTTCACTCTTTTCTATTAAAGTTCACATTTTCATTTCACACAAAAACTATATCAACTCTCACTTTAAAGTTCAAATAATTTAGTCTCTTTCAAAAAAATACACATGCATGTAAGCATCACTCGACTTCTTTGCTCACTAGCTTGTTGTTTCTACATATAATTTATCCTAAAGCTAATAACTCTTCTAATGCGGGCCTTTATGGACTTTGATACACTAGCAATAAAAGAGGAGGGTTTGGCCTATGTCTTTTATTGTAGATGCAGCTTGGCTATATGGAATGCTTCATGATGAAAGTGAACCGCTTGTGATTATTGACTGTCGTTTTTCTTTACAAGATGCTGAGGCTGGTCGACAAGCGTATGAACGCGGTCACATTCCGAGCGCAGTTTATGCCGATCTTGAAAAAGATTTATCTACACTCGCTAGCGAACACGGCGGGCGCCACCCATTGCCTTCTGAGCAAGAGTTAGCGGTAACGTTTGGTGCCATGGGCGTTGACTCGACAAAGAAGGTTGTCGTCTACGACGATGGAGAAGGAATGATGGCATCTCGTGCTTGGTGGATACTTCATTACCTTGGTCACCCCGAAGTCTATGTGTTAAATGGCGGAATTGAAGCTTGGAAGGCGGAAGGCTTTGACATGACAACAGAAGAAACCGTCCCTGAGCAGCGCACTTTTACACCGCGGCCGCGCCATGACGAGCTGGCTACCATGGAGGATGTCCGCAACCAGTTAACAGACACATCCAGCTTCTTGATTGACTCCCGTGCACCTAATCGCTACCTCGGTATCGAAGAGCCGCTCGATCCCGTGGCTGGACATATTCCAGGAGCAATCAATGTCTTTTGGAAAGGTGTGCAACAAGACAACTCAATACATTGGAAAAACAAAGAAGCGCTACAAGCGCATTTTTCCAAACTCCCTGCTCATAAAGAGATCATCGTATATTGTGGTTCCGGCGTCTCAGCCTGCCCGAATGTCCTCGCCCTGAAAGAAGCAGGATTTACGAATATTAAGCTCTATGCTGGAAGTTGGAGCGATTGGGTTTCATACGCAAACAACCCGGTGGCAACAGGACAAGATTAATCAAACACTCTTTTTCAACTTACATAAAAACGCTTGGCCGCGATTTTTTTCAGCCAAGCGTTTTTAATACTATTTTTTTGTAACGACTACACGCCCCATTCCTTACGAGCCTCGGCTACCGATTTTTGTGGCGTGGTGCCCCAAGCGTAATGCCCTTTTGGTTTTTTGCCAACCCAGCGTTCATCCACGGGCTCTGAGGCAAGTTGATAGCGTGTATCGGCACTAATGCGAAAACGATTTGTCGTGTTATTGAGTGACGCATGCATCATATACATGCCAAAGAGAATCATATCCCCAGCCTCAAAGGAAGTCGTCGCCCATTGTCCGCCAAATTCATCAACAATCTCGACCGGATCTTCAGAAAACCACCCCGTAGCCACATTATCACGGTCAACGTCCATTTCACCGTACGTTTCTTTAATTTTTTTAAAGTGCTGTGAACCTAGACAAAGTGCCAATGTCCCTAACTCAAGCGATGTGTCACCAAAAGGCGTCCACATCGTATACACACTTTTTGTGCCTCTTCCCATGTACACGACATCGTAATGAGCGCCTGTGTTTCCTCCCTTTCCAATCGCTCGTGGCCATTTAAAATCGTACGTCATCGTCGGTCCACCGAGCAATCGCTCTGTGAATTCCATGATTTTTGGAGAATTAACTACTTGCAAAAAGGAAGGAAAATCCTCTTGTAACTGATCGGCACTTCCTCCCCACATGCCTCCTTTGTTTTCAGGGCCGATGACTCCTTCTTCAAGCGGTGCGTCTGGGTCAAGTCGACCATTCTGTTGCAGCTTTTGAAGAAACTCGGTGCGGGCTTTCATCACCGTATCACGATCATGAAACCCACGAATTAGGAGATAACCATCCTCTTGAAGGCGGGCTCTTAAAGCGTCCGTATCGTCTAAAATATCATTGCTGCTCCTAAGCTCAGTCAGATACTTGCTATCCATTTCCAACTCTCGTTTGCCAATGTTTACTTTCATAACGATCCATCCTCTCTTTTTTAAGCGCTTTCTTTTTACTTCTTGTAAGTATCATACAGCCATTCTCGAGAAAAATCGTTAATGAAAACAAACCTAAATTTATTCAAAACGCAACTTTGTTAATGATAGTCAAGTCTCTGACGCTGACGCCAATCAGAAGGCGAGCAGCCCTCCCACTTTTTGAACCAGAGCGAAAATGAATGAAGCAATGAAAAGCCTACCATTGCTGCAATGGTTTGAATATCTTTATCAGAAGAGCTCAACAGCCACTTTGCTTCGGTCAGTCGGCATTGCTGCTGATACTGCTTAGGTGTCATCCCATACGTTTTATAAAATTGCTTACGAAGGCCACCTTCAGATAACCCCGCCATCTCTGCCAATGTCTTTACCTTGACCGAGCTGTGCACGTGCTGACGGATGTAATCGCCAATAAAGGACACTGTCATTGCTTGTTGATTGGCATGTCCATGTTCTGTAAGAAATAATAAAAGCATCTCAATCCAAACGGCATGATGGCGAAGTGGGTCTTTGAGACGGGACGAATAAATACGAAGCCATTCTCTAAATAAACGATCATAATGCTCTTGATCAAGAGGAGACAGAGCGATGATTCGTGGCTGTTGCTCCTCTATCAGCTGATCAAACAATGCTTGAACGTGCACCGGAAGCCTTTCAGCTAATATAACAGCAAACCGAATTGGCGTTGACGCATGGAAGGAGTGAGGTACATCTGCTGGAATCAGCACAATATTTCCCGCACTCACTTGAACATCACGTTCCGACGTGCGAAAAATCCCCGCCCCTTCCATAATCATCGTCACCTCGACCTCAGGATGACTTCTTAAGCAGTCATCCTCCCATTCTTTTCCGTGCGCACCGATGAAGCTTTTCGTCTCCAATATCTAAACCCCCTTCACTACACATTTGATCATATCTTTTAAGATCAGTTTACGACGAAACGACACAAAATCAAGTGAAGCTGCTACAAGTACATTATCGCGCACAGGCGTCTTGATCAGTGCGATGACCTTATTGCCTTGTATCATCTTAGAACATGTCAGTATGTACTTCCACAGCTAGAAGAAGTTAATAAAATATCTCCCCTCTTCACCACGCACTTTTACTGCATAATCTCTGTAGTGTTTTAACGTTTTTTGCCAAGAAGTCTCCATCTTCAAGCGTGTGAAGGGTGACATCCCAGCGATGAGGTGAAGATGAATTGGCTTTCGGTCAAGTACGTCTTTAGACGTACTAATTGGCCGAACGTATGTTATCATAAGAGTATGAAGTGTTCTTTGAAAACTGGATATACGAGGTTGCATGGAGAAACTAATCATGCGAAAACCAAGCGAATCCTTCCATGCGTAAAATATCCAAGGTACGAAAGAAACTCCGAATCGTCGGACATCTAGGGCAGGAACTTCCCGAAGTAACGCTCATGGAGACGAAAGGTTGCTTTCGTCGTGGAAGTGAGAAGCTCCCACTTCAAGCGAAGCTAAGTGGTGAGTGGTTCACTGAATGAACTTCACCTCCAGTCCCTGATTCTATCGTTAAAGTTGAAACAGGCGAATTGTTTTCCACGTCAATAATTTGTACTTCTATAGCAGAGGGATTGTCTACAACATTGACAATTTCTTTTTTCCAAAACGGGTTTTTCATATGCCAAAATTCATAATCTATGTACTCACCCTGCTCATATCTCCCTAAATCAATTTCTATCCATTCTCCTTCTTCGCCTTCTTCGATTTGCACAGACGTTCTAATTTCTGGTGAAAATACTAATTTAAATGCGCGGACATCTTGATACAAAAAATAAAAGGTGATAACGAGCGAAATGACAAGTACAGGAGTGATACTTAGCAAAACCGTTTTCCGCCTCTGACTAACGCGTTGTTCTTTACTGATTTCTTCAACCATCATACTGTCCTCCCTCAATAATTGATCTAAAGAAATGTCTAAAGCGTCACTTAATTGAACCAATGTACTTAAATCAGGATAATTTCTCTCGCTTTCCCAGTTAGATATGGCTGAACGCGAAACATTTAACAAGTCGGCCAAATCTTGTTGCGTAAGTTGTTTCTCTTTTCTCTGTCGTTTGATTTTTTCTCCAATTGAATCCATCGTATCTCCTCCCCTATAAGCTAAATTCTATGGTTTCGATTATTGTAACGCACGCCACAATGCCTTACATATGAGAGATAAATTCAAGACAATGAATGACAGCGATGCTGACATGTTGATTTGACAAAATTTTTAGGGGTTTTAAAAAGTGTCCTTATGAGAAATGAATATTGCGAATCATCCGCATAATAAATGCTGGTGATATTGCGCTTCTAGAAAGTTGTCATATGCCTGATCAAAAGCGCCAGTTTATGCCTGGTGTTAAATCGCAAAAAAGTGTAGACAAAGTCGATATAGAAGGACTTTGCCTACACTTTTCTCAGGGATGAAACTTCGTCATTTTACTTGTCTTTAACAAATGCGCTCTTATCATCAAAAAATCACTTAAAGACGTAGCGTTCTTGTTTTTTCGAGCAAACCTCAATAAAATGGACCTTTCGTCACAACTGCTGACAGCCGATTGCGCGTATTCGGCTTTTCTTCTTCGCGCAGCGCTGCTGGCAAATCTTCAGGCTCTCCTCGATATCCGAGAGCGACCATCGCATGAATTGCATACGTTTCCGGTAGAGAAAGCTCATTACGAACTTTATCTCGGTCAAATCCGCCCATTGCATGAGCGACGAGACCAAGCATTGAAGCTTGTAAAGCGAGAGAAGCCCAAGCTGCCCCAGCATCAAATGCGTGCGCACGGTTTGGGGTGGATCCATTGGGGCGAAGTGTGTCTGAAGCGATGACAAGCAGTACAGGAGCACGGCTCGCCCATGTGTAGTTAAACTCATTTAAAAAGCTGCGAAACAGAGGTAAATGTTCCTCTGTATGTGCCAC
Organism: Litoribacterium kuwaitense; assembly: GCF_011058155.1. Lineage (NCBI taxonomy): Bacteria > Bacillati > Bacillota > Bacilli > Caryophanales > Bacillaceae > Litoribacterium > Litoribacterium kuwaitense. Next base: position 80,315 of record NZ_JAALFC010000010.1, read on the forward strand.
AAAGAAACGCCAAGGCTGATCATTGAAAGAAGATGGCGACCAATGCGCAGCCTCTAAAATCGTATACAGATCATCTTCTGAAACTGGCTGATCGGTAAAAGAACGCGACGACCAGCGATTTAAAAAGAGAGGACTTACGGAGTGCTCAGGCTGACGGGCTCCTTGGCCCTCTTGACGTAATGGTTGCTTTTTTTGTTTATCCACAGTCAATCACCTTTCGAATATTGTCTAATCATACTTTTCTTCAAATATGATGATATTCCTCTATTTGAACTACCCCCCACTTAACACTCTTACGAGCTGTTTGAAGTGGGAGCTTCCTAAGAACACCAGCGTAACCGCCAGTTATTGATTAGGCTATCCCCGTAGTTCCTACGGTTAGAAGCCTTATCGCTTCGTTTTTAAGATTTTGTCCTGCGTTCATATCTCGATTGTGATGTGTACCACAAGAGGGGCAATTCCACTCACGAAGGTTGAGATTCTTAACGTCTTTGTTTTTATAGCCACAACAAGAACACAGTTGAGAACTTGCAAATATTTTTCCAACAACAACTAATTGTTTGCCATACCATTTGCATTTATACTCTAACATTGCTCTGAATTGTGACCATGATGCTTCACTGATGGCTTTAGCTAACTTGTGGTTTTT
>NZ_JAALFC010000011.1 GCF_011058155.1 Litoribacterium kuwaitense
TCCGTCTACTTCAACGTTGAACACAAACCCTTGACCAGCAGTCCGTTTAAAGTGAAGCTCAACGTCAGCTTTTGCCTTCACATTCTTTCCTAGCACATCGGCTGGCATGATCACCGTGCCATATGGAGTGACCACTTGAAGATCTAGAGCGTCGTCCGTTGTCCATAGATCACTGGACATGTTTAATGTATATTCCTCGGCATCATCAGTAGACTTCAGCTCTACTTGAACCTGTTTTACACCTTGAGTATTTGCTTTCGCCTGCTTTTTAAGGATCTCCAACTGTTCTAAAGAAAGCTCAACGATTGCTTCCTTATTATCTTTAGACACTGTAGGCTCTAAGACAAGCTTGCCTTCTTTAGGCTGGGCAGGATTGGACTTGTCTTTATCTTTATCTTTGTCTTTGTCTTTGTCTTTGTCTTTATCCTTGTCTTTGTCTTTGTCATCGGAGTCGTCACCTGGCTCTTCGCCGCCGTCGCCTGGCTCTTCACCGCCATCGCCTGGCTCTTCACTCATACTGCCATTTTCGTAAGCAAAGACCTCACTCGCAGCGACCTTAGCTCCACCAATTGAATCTAAACCTTCAATTTTAAAGTAACGTGCTTCAGTCTCTGCGATTGGGGTATAGATTTCTTCTCCCCAGCCTGTCACGATTTTATCGACAACTTCTTCCCAGTTTTCACCATCATTACTAACGTAATACTTCACGTGGCGCATCAGCTTGTATGTTTCTTCGTAACTCATGTACGGGATTTGGTTACGTTTAAAGCCAAACCCTGTGACAGCTTTCGTTTCACCCATGTCGACAACGATTTCTCCGGTTGGGGCTGTCGTTTCCCATGAGGAATTCACGTCTCCATCAAATGCCTTGTCAACTGTACCAGCCTTTTCATTCTCTGTAGAGACAACTTCCCAGCTACTCCGTTCGATACGGTCGCCTTTGTCCTGCTCTTTTTCAATTGGATCGGCGTCTCTTCCTGTCCATATTGGCGCTGACCAAACGCGTTTGCCGTTTTTCTTTACCGCACGTACGAAATAATAACGAGATGTGCTAGACGTAAGCTCAATATCAAGGTTGACATTGTGGCTATCGACTTCTTCGCTATGAACAACTCTGCCATAGTCAGAAATAATTTCCACTTTCTCAAACTTCTGTTCATCTGTCTCTTGGTCTGGGTCTTCCAAAACGACATTGATGTCGTAGTTTTGTTCTGTTTCATTCAATGTCGAGCCCATAAGTTCACCATTTATCGTAAAATTCATCTTTGTATTATGATCTTCTGTTGCGTAAAAGCGTTGATTCTCAAGCGCATCATGAAGGTGGTACGTATCCAACTTCGGTGCTAAAATCACCGTTCGAGTATCCCATTTTGTCGTCCATTCACCGACATGAGAATCCCCAACGGCTACCGGACCAACACGCCAGCCGCGATCAAGCGCCATCGGATAGCTGAACTCGTGCAAAAGATTGTATGGTCCGCTACTGTCGTTCGATGTTTCTACACCAGCGATCACTTCATCTGCTTCTTCAGAATAATCTCTAAACTGGTTGTACGAATTCCACAGTTTGTCTGTTGGCCACCCGGCTTCCTGAGGGTGAGTAATCAAGCCAATTGCATTCGGCGAATTATCCAATGAGTCAACCCATCCGTCCATTCCTTTCGCAACTGGGAGTTGACCTTGCCCTCCTCGGAGCACCGAATAGTCCGCAAAACCGTGCACGGTAATTTCCCCGCCGTTGTTCACTTCTTGGCCGTCTTCATCAATATACATGTCATTCAGACCGCCTTCCGTAGAAGCTAACGCCAAAAAGCTTTCATCTGTTGCTTCTTCGGCTGCTTTCACAGTGTTAAGCCACTCTTGTTGTGAAATGCCGGACATATGATCTGAGATGGACATAAAGTCTGCGCGACCATTTTCCTTTACATATTTGAATGCTTGCTCCGGTGTTCCCGACCCATCTGTATAAGATGTATGTTCGTGGAACGAGCCGTAATAATGGTTTAAATTGTCAAGTGAAATGCTAGGCGGCTCCTCAACAGTCACTGTCGTACTCGCCACTTTGTTTCCGTCTTCTGTCGTCACCGTAATTGTTGCTGTTCCTGAGCTTACGCTGTCTAAAATGACAGAATCACTGATTTCACTAAGCTCATGAATGCTGACAATATCGGGGTTGCTAGATGTCCACGTCATATTTTTATTTTCTGCTTCGAGCGGTAACACGTTAGCAGTCAGCGAACGTACATCGCCCTGTTGTGTTTCAATTGATTCCTTGTTCATTTCCACGGATTCAACATTAATATCAATATTTTCAGGGTCTTTATAAAGATTTAACTCTGCAATCGTCGCCCATTCTTGGCCAGTATGTTCACTTAGTGCGACAAGCTTAACGTAGCGTGCTTGCGTGTCTTCAAACGGTACAAAAGCCTCGGTATCTTCATCGGGGAATGCTCCTTCAAGAATAGGGTCGCCCCAATCTTCCCCGTCCTCGCTCACATAAAACGCATATTCTTTAATGTTTCCATTCGGATTGCCATCTTGACGCCTTACGTATCCAAGACCATTCACCGATTGCACCCTGCCGGTATCGATGACGATTTCGTGAGGATAATCTTCGCCTTCCCAAGCAGAGTCCCATTGTGTAGACGCATCATCATCAAAAGCATTTTCCGGTAAAGTCTCAGGGCTATCTTCATAACTACTTACTGAAACAACTTCCCAGCTGACTTTATTTAAAGGCAAACCTTTTTCAGCAGTTTCTTCGCCTGTTTTCTCAAGCGCCTGTTCTAACTCAATGCTTTCTATTTCCTGAAATTCCTCGGTAGTATCACTATTTTCTTCATATTCCAAATTCAAATCTTCGTTTTCAGTGCCTTGGTCAACCAGTTCTGATCCATCCTCACTGGCTGTCGATCCTTCTTCAGAGGGCGCAGTGCCTTGGTCGCTCGCTTCTTTGTCGCCATCACTACTTGATGCCCCTTCCTCACCAGCATCTTCAGTTCCACGACCTTGGTCGACCGTTTCTGTATCGCCTTCATCATTGTCTAGTGCTTCTCCAACTGATTCTTGATCTTCATCAACCGTTTCTGTACCCTCACCATGACTTTCTGATGCTTCACCATCTGTATTCTGATTGTCGCTACCTTGGTCAGCTGACTCTATGTTTTCATCTTTTGGGGTACTGGATGTATTTGCATGATCCTGATCGCTACGATTTGCTAGATTGTTGATGTTCTCAGCCTTCGCCATCACTTCACTTGTGGCAAGCGCATTCACAGGTTCCGAAAGTGTGATAGCTAAACCACTTACCGCTAAATTTACTGCTAACAATCCAGTTACTGCCCGTTTCTTCTTCTTCATTACTGTTCTCACTCCCAAAAGTTTGTCTGTTTAATGAAAATGAACACTGCGAGTCTATAGACGACAAGTTTTCTCTTTCAATCCCTTTACAATTGCTAGAACCATAATAAAAAAACATTACGATCATTGCTTTAGTTGTTTTTGATTGTAATTACATTGTATTGAACTTATATTAAGTAAATTTAGGTCTTATGTAAAAATTCTGCTACCTTTGTTAAGTCTTGTTAATATATTTTATCTCGCTAAATTTGGAATAAGATTTGCTTTTAGTTAAAAAAAAGAAGGCATAGTTTCCTATACCTTCTCTGTGTAGACATCATCATGTAATTGTATTTCATCATTGATCTTGAAGCCGCTGTGCAGTTGAGCAAATGCCTATCCCCACTAACATTGAACCCACCGTTCTTTGATCATCTCATTGTCCCATTCGTTTGGAAAGTCTCCGGTGGTAATAATGTGATCGAATTGAATAAAATCTGCAATCTTGTATGGTGCAATGGCATTTAGCTTTGAGTGATCAACCATTAAGTACGATTCGGTGGCATTGTTCATAAAGACTTTAGTAATTTGGGCTTTTTCTAAGTTGTAGCTCGTCACACCTTTGCGATGATCTAATCCATCAGCTGAGATAAATGCTTTATTTGCATAAAAATCAGAGGCAAATTTCCCGGATAAAGAACCGCCAGTACGGTAGTGTAATGGCTGCACAGTTCCGCCGATAAAAATGATTTCACCGTCAAAAAGGTTTTTGTTCGTATACGAAATGAGCATCGACGTCACGGAAAAGGAGTTTGTAATGACTGTCAGTTGTCGCTTTTGACAAAGCCCTTCTACCATTTGTAAGGGAGTACTTCCTTCATCAATAATGATAACATCACGATCTTTGATAAACTGTAATGCACTTTGAGCGATCTTTTTTTTCTCATCAATGCGAAGAATTTCCCGCTCAAACATCGTCGGTTCTCCGCCCCGCTCGATTCGTACTGCACCACCATAAACTTTCTTCAGCTTCTTTTCGTCCTCAAGCTCTTCAAGATAACGGCGAATTGTTTCTGTAGACACGTTAAACTGTTCCGCAAGGTCTGCGACACGCACCTTGCCATTCCTATCTAAGTCGAGCAAGATGGTTTTTTTACGTTCTTCTGCAAGTAGTGACATTTATCATTCACCTTTAGTTTTAAACATTTGTAGGAATGCTTATATTTTCCTTCGTTTCATGAACTACTATACCACGTTTCTCCAATTCTTTAAAAAACGGTTGTGGCTCAGGAAACGCCTCTTCTGGAATAACAATCCCTTGTTGATGAATTGAGCCCTTTGCGACCATTTCCGTTGCAATGGCAAATGGTGTTGCGACGTTTCGCGTATAGGCGCGCAGACCTTCCCACCCTTCTACAGATCCGTCAGATGCTGGATGTGTATGCGTCAGTGTGTGCATGACCGTTTCACCATCTTTATTGCCGATGACTTCTACATGGAGAGAGTAACCATAAAGTTCTGTCGTATTACCTTCCTCAGATTGGTGTAAATATTGACCGATACAATCCATAATGCCAACCTTCTGACCACCAACCTCAATTTCATCATTTCGTAGAATACCATATTCATAGAGGGCACGAATTAAGCGCATATTTTTTGCGGCCACGTTCCACGCACTTCAATTAAATTGACTCCTTTTGACTTTAATGCTTTCGCTAAAGTTCTCGTCTCAGCATGCGGAATGATATATTGCGTCCCCACCCCGTACGGCTCAGGCAAAGTGATTTCTCTCGGGCGAGCGAATGGTGGAACTTGAACGAATTCGCCATTCTCATAAACGACGCGGCCAGGTAGGTCTGGATCGTATTCGTAAGTTGTCGTTTCTGTAATCGATTTTGAAAAAGCAATCGGACGGTATGAGCCGTGACTGACCCGGACGCTCTCAACCGTATCGAGCTGGTTGGCTGCATGCATTGCCATAAGCTGGGTGAGACCAGGCGTCATTCCAAACCCTGGAAGGCATGTTTTTCCTTTTTCGATAAATGTGTCATGATGCTTATCTTCTTCACCAAAACCGTTTAAATTAATTCCATGACAACCAGCTTCCGCGATGCAAGCAGTTGTTTTACCATTTAAAGCAATGGTTGTTCCGTCCATAACGATGTCATAACCTTTTAGCTTTTCAACAGTATCTGCATGATCGTGAACGTTCACCTTCACAAAGCTTACACGGGGATCATCAAGCCATTCAACGACTTTCTTCCCTTCTTCTTCGTTATAGTCGCCAACTGTAATGACGTCAAAATCTGAATGCTGTACTAAATCCAAAGTCGCTTCCCGAGCAATTTTTCCTGCGCCACCTAAACAAAATACTTTCATGTTTTAAAACTCCTTTATCCGTTTATATATTGTTTAACTGCTTCTACAAGTCTTTCTATATCATGTGGATAAACGTCGCCAATATTTCCAATTCTAAATGTCTCTTTTTCTGAAACTTTCCCTGGATAAATGACAAAACCTTCTGTTTTAAGTCGGTTGTAAAACTCATTAAAATCAAATGATTCATTTGGATAAATAAACGACGTAATCATTGGAGACTGATGTGCTTCGTCGATATATGGTGTAAATCCATTTTGAGTCATGCCGTGTACGAGCGTTTTTTGATTCTGCGTATATCTTGCGAACCTTGCCTGAACGCCGCCTTCTTCCTCGAGCTCAAGGAGCGCCTGTTTAAAAGCTCGTACAGTGTGCGTTGGTGATGTATAACGCCACTTTCCTTGCCTCTCCTCCATTGTCTTCCATTGGTCATATAAATCTAAAGATAATGATCGGGCTTGACCTTTACATGCTTGTAAATTTTCCTTATTTGCAATGATAAAACTAAAACCAGGGACGCCTTGAATACATTTATTGGCACTACTAATTAAGAAATCGATCTTCCATTCGGCAACATCGATCTCAATACCGCCAAAACTACTCATCGCATCAACGATCGTCGTCTTCTCATATGTCTTTGCAAGTGCACATACCTCTTTCACAGGATTCAAAATTCCCGTTGTCGTCTCACAATGAACGACGATCGTATGTGTGATATCGCGATCTGTTTTCAATAGCTGTTCAACTGCGTTGACATCAATTGGTTTCTGCTGTTCCGCCCTACAAACCACAGTCTCAATGCCCAAAACGTCGGCAATTTCAGCAATACGGTCACCGTATGCACCATTTGTCGCAATCAGAAGCTTTCCAGATTCTTTCGGCATGACTGAACCAATGACTGATTCGACTCCGAACGTACCGCTCCCTTGCATTAAGACTGCTGTATAAGATGCTGTGTCTTTCGTGGCAAGTGTAACAAGCGCTTCACGTATGCTTTGGACAAGTTCAAGGTAATCATCATCCCATGTACACAAGTCTAGCTGCATCGCTTCTCTTACACGTGAAGTTGTGCTTAACGGTCCTGGCGTCAGTAATAAATATTCGTTTTTCAATATTCTTACCTCCTGTTAAGCGTGAGCGTGAACTTCTTCTTTTTCAATTTGCTCGAGCAATGGCAGTAAGTCTTCCATTTGATCGATGACGTAGTGTGCTCCTGCCTCTTCAAAGGTACGACGTGCAGCTGTCATTTTTTCTTTGAGCTCACCTTCATTTAATGCGTTGACTTCTTCTTGCGAAAGCCCAAGGACACTGCTTCCTAAAATGACGCCGACTGTTACCATGCCACCATTGCGTCCTTCTTTCATATCACTGACTGTGTCGCCAACCTTGATGAAACGATTCATAGGATAGATTCCTAATTGCATTGCGTTGTAATAGCACATCCATGGCGCCGGACGGCCTTCCTTCACATCTTCTGCAGTAGTATAGAAATCCGGAGAATAGCCTTTTTCTTTCGCCTTTTCAACGACGACGTCCATCATTTCACGCGTATAGCCTGTCGTAGAGCCAATTTTCAGCCCTCTGTTACGAAGCTCAGCCACGACATCTAAAACACCTGGAAGTGGATCTGTATATTCAGGCAATACTTTGAATAATTGTTGTTCAAACGCATTGTTCATTGCGACAATGTCTTCTTCTGTTGGTTCTGTTCCAAGAACGGACACCCATTCCTCTCGCACTCTTGGCATTTCCGTGATCGTCCGAATATGTTCAATTTTTAACAATCCCATTGGCTTGCGTGCTTCATCAATCGTAATATTGACGCCTTTGTCAGCAAAGATTTTGACAAAGACGTGTAATGGGGCAAAGCAACCGTAGTCAATCGTCGTTCCTGCCCAATCAAAAATGACACCTGCAATTTTGTTCATTGTTCATCCACCTTTCAAATGTTTACTACTTCTAAGCCTCTCGCGACAAAGCAACATCTTGCAATATTCAGGACATCAGGTTGTGCCTAAAAAAACCATTAGCGTTGCGCACGTCATATGACTGTGAAATACAAAATAAAAGTAATACCATCTGTTGCTTAGTGTTGCTTTTGTTGTTTTTAGTTTGTTCTACAGTTATAAATGTACTAGACTTTTGTAAACATACAATGATCACAATATTAATTTAATGTAAATTTGTTGTTTCTCTTTGTTTATCTTGTGTTTTCGTCATTTATTATATTAAGCAGATCAAGGCTGCAGATACTGAGGATTTTGCGCATAAAAAACCGCCTCTTTCTGGCGGTCAATGAATAGATCGGTATAGGTTTTTCTATATCATTCTAGTACTCATTGATTCAACATTTAAGGGCGACTTGATGGCGAGACGGCAGTAAAATGAGTAGCCTAAAGCAACTTATTATTGCAGGCAAAGACATTGTTTCTACGCACTCATTGTTTTAGACCGCAGATGACGAGTTAATAGAACTACTGACGGACGCCGGCTATACGTTAATCCTGCTAAAAAAGTGAAGACAAAGGGATGCTAAGCCCTCGCCTTCACTTTAACTGCGTCGTCCTTTATGTAACAACATTAAAAATTAACGTAGTTTCGTGGGTTCACTGAATTTGATTTTGCCCCATTCCAAGGACCTTCATGAATCTCAAAATGCAGATGGGCACCGAGAGAATATCCCGTATTTCCCATATACCCGAGTGTGTCCCCTTTATTGACGACTTCTCCTGGTTTCACTATGCGGCTTTCCATATGGGCATAAACAGTCGTATACACTTGACCGTCAATGTTATGGGTCACAAAAACGACATTCCCGTATGACATAGAATAATCTGAACGGAAAACCGTTCCATTCGCTGCCGCTACAATCGGTACAGATGCGCCACGTTTTCCGATGTCAATTCCGGCGTGAAGCTTTCCCCAGCGCTGACCGTATTCAGAAGTTACTGGTCCATTGGCTGGCCTCATAAATTTACCTGAACTAATCGGTGGCTTTTCTCCCACACCCACTGAGCTGTGGCCATTTTGTTGTGCCTCGCGACGCTCACGTGCCCGACGTTCACGTTCTTTTCGAAGCCTTTCTTGACGCTCCCATTCATCGATCTCTGCTTCAATTGCTGATTCTTGTGCTTTTAGAATCGCTTTCTCTTCTTCTAATGATTCTTTCTTCTCTCTTAGATCGACTTCTTCTTCCTCAAGCTGTTTCATTAATTCATTTTTTGCTTCCCTTTGCTTGCTGAGCTCTTGCTTTAAGTCCTCAAGCTCCGCCAGTTGTTTTTCTAAACGTGCGAGCTTCTCTTTCACTTCTGCTTCTTTGTCTTCTAACTCTTGTTTATCAGCCATTTGTTGCTCCATCATCTGCTTATCATAATTGACAATGGTCGTGACATTGTTAGCACGTGTAACAAAGTCAGAGAAATTGTTTGCACCCATAAGTACATCTAAATAACTGATCTGCCCACCGCTTTGTTGAACGGCTCGAAGCTTTTGTTTAATCAGTTGATCTCTTTCTTCAATGCGCTTTTTTAATTCAGCAATCTCTTCTTGAAGCTGTTTGATTTCTGCTTCAGTCGTGGCAATCTCTTGTTCTTTTTGCCTTATATCTTGAGACAATTCCGCGATTTGATCATCGAGCTCGCGAATTTGCCGATCAATCTTCTTCTGCTCGCTTTGATTTTCATTTATTTCATTTTCAGTCTGACTTTTGTTTTCCTCAACCTCAGCTTGTTTTTGTAAGTTGTTATTCTTTTTTTGCTCCAGCTCTGCATTCGCTTCTGCAATCTGAACAGGTCCAGCAGCCAACCATAATACGAAAATCAGTAACCATGTCAACCTTTTTTGAAAGGTGCTCACTATTGCTTCTAGCTCCTTCCTGCGTAGATTAAATTAGACTTTTAAGAAGCGCCGGATGGAAATCATACTTCCAAATCCTCCAATAACGACCCCAATTCCGACAAGGATAAAAGATAAGCGCATGATACTACTTTGATAATCCGGGGTAACAATCAGACTTTGACCAGATAACAGATCAATAATGTAGTAAAAGGCAAGGGCTAAAATGGTAATAGGTACGATCGCGCCCAATATCCCTAAAAATAAGCCTTCCAAAAAAAACGGCCAGCGTATGTATGAATTTGTTGCCCCAACGAGCTTCATAATTTCAATTTCTCTTCGCCTAGAAAAAATCGTAATCTTAATTGTATTGGAAATAAGAAACATCGCTGTGAAAATTAAACCGACGATTAAAGCAATGCCTACATATCTCGCGTAGTCCATAAATTGAAACAATTGCCCTACTGTTTCATCTTGGTAGACGGTTAAAAATACGTGATCAAACGACTCAATGGCCTCTTGAATATGTTCTATATCTCGTGGAAACAGCGGATACACAATGAACACATCGTTTAGAGGATTTTCCCCCATCTCTTTCATTGCTGCATATGCCTGTCCTTGTTCGCCGTAGCCTTCGATAATTTTTTCAAGCTCTTCTTCCTTAGTGGAATACTCCACCTTTGCTACTTTTCCTAAGTTCTCAATCTTATTCCCTAAAGCGCTCTGTTCTTCTTCAGTCGTATCTGTATCGATGAGAACTTGCAGCGTGACGTCACTTTCGACAGCATTTGCCGTAGTATTTAATACTGAAACAAGCAATAAAAATGACCCTACGAGCAAAAGTGTCACAGTGACCGCGGAAATAGAGGCAAACGTCATCCATCCGTTGCGACCGAGGTTTTTTACCCCCTCTTTCATTTGTTTTGCAAATGTTCTAGCTTTCATAGCCGTATGCTCCCCTTAGTTCGTCTCTCGCTATACGGCCGTTCTCAATAGCAATCACGCGTTTTTTGACGGTGTTCACGATTTCTTTATTGTGTGTAGCCATGATCACCGTTGTCCCACGATCATTAATCTCTTCTAAAATGTCCATGATGCTCCATGATGTCGCAGGATCCAGATTGCCGGTCGGCTCATCTGCTACAACTACCTTTGGTCTATTCACAATCGAACGCGCAATTGAGACACGTTGTTGCTCGCCACCTGACAACTCGTGTGGTAGAAAGCGCGCCTTATGCTTCAGCCTCACGAGATCAAGTACATCCATCACTTTACGTTTGACTAGCTTCGGGTGCTCTTCGGTCACTTCCAACGCAAACGCTACATTTTCATAGACTGTAAGCGTTGGCAAGAGTTTGAAGTCCTGAAAAATAACCCCGATATTTCTTCGCAACTGTGGGATGTGTCGATTTTTCAGTTTTGTTAAGTCAACTTGATTAATTTCGATCGTTCCTTTTGATGGTTTCTCTTCTCTGTACATCATTTTCATGAACGTCGATTTTCCTGCTCCGCTCGGTCCGACAATATAAACAAACTCTCCTGGTTGAATATCAACCGAAATGTCAGAGAGAGCGACGACCCCATTCGCGTACGTTTTATGTACATCTTTCATCGTAATCATCGTTCATCCCCTGTATATCGCTCTGAAATGTCTAAAGATGTCTATTCTGCAGATGTCATGTCTGCATCTGTATTCACTTGACTGTACTTGTCTCATTATAACATTGATTCAGAAAAAATTAATGGCGGAATTTGTTACAATTTCATTTCATAGTTTATATATCGGCTTGATTCGGCAATGTTGAAAGTAAGGTGGCTTTTTCACTTGTGAAGTGAGACTGGAGACTGAGTTACTGAGTTTTTTTGAATCACTATGTTGCTAACTCATCTAACTTTACTATTTGTACTTACTTTCTAATCAGTTTAGCGGTCTGAGATGTAAAAAAGAGTGCGGACAAAGTCATGCTACACTTCGTCTACACTCTTAGGCCGATGCTGCTGCATCGAGTCAGATTATTTTTGTTGAGCTAACCATTCGGAAACAGCGTCAGCTTCTGCGCCTTCGGCTGCGTTTGGCGGCATGTTTCCTGGACCGGAAGCAATGATATCACGAATTTGGTCGGCATCCATTTTTGAACCGATATTCGTTAAAGCTGGACCTGCTCCTCCACCAAGGTTGTCACCATGGCAAGAGGCACATGCTTGCGCATACACTTCTTCACCTACTGCAACGGATTCGCCTGACGTATCTGCTTCTTCATCGCCGCCAGCATCTTCTTCTTCAGTCGCAGGCTCTTCTGCAGGTGCTTCTTCACCGCCGCCTCCACATGCTGCCAAGACGAGCGTCGTCCCAAACAATAATGCCATTAATTGCTTCTTCATTTCCAAATCCCCTTTACATTGTCTTACTGCCATGAAAAAAATGGCTACATATAGTATAACCAATTTACGCCTGAATGAAACCCTGTCCATGTACTTCACTCGTATCCAAAATGACGATAAACGCTGATGGGTCTTCGCGTTTGACCGTTTGTTTCAACTTTGTGAACTCTTGCTGATGGACAACGGTCATTAATACCGTACGCTCTTCAGTCGTAAATCCTCCATACCCTGTCAAACGTGTAATTCCCCGATCAACCTCTTCCAAAATGGCTTTCATCACTTCTTTCTCCTTGCTCGTAATGATGATTGCTGTTTTTGATACGTGCGCCCCAAGCTGGACGAGATTAATTGCTTTTGCTGTACAATATAGGCCGATTAAAGCATAAAGCGCACGTTCAAGTCCAAAAGAAAAAGCGGCTGTTATCACAATTAAACCGTCAATGATGGCGACGGCTTTCCCAAGAGACATACCAAAAAAACGATGCACAATCTGAGCCACAAGATCCGTCCCTCCTGTAGAGCCGCCTCCTCGAAAAACCATTCCAAGTCCACTACCGACACCAAGTCCTCCGAAAAGTCCACCAAGCAACGGATCAAGCGTTGAAGGTGGCCAATCCTTTGAAAGATACACAAAGAACGGCAAGAGAATGGTACCAATAAAGGTTTTCACTCCAAATAGCCGCCCGAGCAAAACGACGCCTAAGATGAATAACGGAATATTGATGGCCCACTGGACGTATGCAGGCTCCCATCCAAACAATTCATATGTAAGTGTACTGATCCCACTAACCCCGCCGGACGCAATCTGGTTTGGCAACAGAAATAAATTAAATGAAAAGGCAACGACCGCCGCACCAGCTACAATCCACACGTATGGGAGCCATTGTTTTACCATACCTTTTCCTCCCTTATGGTTAAGTTAACCTGAATAGATGACTTCCATGCTGTCAACTTTAGGTTTCTTTAATACGTTACTAAGACGAACCCTCTATAAACGAAAAAAGACTGACTCCTCGGAGTCAGTTTTTTCCACAAATTTACACATTAATGCGAGAACGCAAATATGCATCTATAAACGAATCAATCTCTCCATCCATGACAGCTTGGACATTGCCATTTTCAACATTTGTTCGATGATCTTTCACCATCGAATAAGGGTGAAAGACATATGAGCGGATTTGGCTTCCCCAACCAATCTCCTTTTGCTCGCCACGGATTTCAGCCAATTCTTTTTCCTGTTCTTCAATTTTCAGCTGATACAGCTTTGCTTGTAGCATTTTCATCGCCCGCTCACGGTTTTTAATCTGTGAGCGCTCTGATTGACATGTCACAACTGTGTTTGTAGGGGTATGTGTAATTCTTACGGCCGAATCAGTCGTATTGACGTGCTGACCGCCAGCACCGCTTGAGCGATACGTATCAATTTTCAAGTCATCTGGACGAATGTCAATATCGACTTCATCGTTAAACTCTGGCATGACTTCACAAGATACAAACGACGTATGGCGGCGACCAGAAGAGTCAAACGGTGAAATACGGACGAGACGGTGCACACCCTTTTCTGCTTTCAAATAACCATAGCTATTATGTCCTTTAATGAGGAGCGTGACACTTTTAACACCTGCTTCATCGCCTGGCAAGTAGTCGAGTGTTTCGACTTTAAAGCCTTTTCGCTCCCCCCAGCGGGTATACATTCTTAGGAGCATCGAAGCCCAATCTTGCGACTCTGTCCCGCCTGCACCAGGATGCAATTCTAAAATGGCGTTGTTTTTGTCATGCGGCTCGCTCAATAAAAGCTCAAGCTCAAATTGATTAAAGTCTTTATTCAACTGCTTTAAATCTTTTTCTAAGTCTGCGCGCAGTTCGTCGTCATCTTCTTCACGAACAAGCTCATAGGCCACCTGTTGGTCTTCAAATGTTTCTTGCAGGTCGTTAAACCCGCGCACAATCTCTTTTAAACCGTTCACTTCATTGATGACCTTTTGAGCCTCCTGCTGATCATCCCAAAACGAAGGGGCTGTCATTTCTAGCTCCAATTCAGCAATTCGTTTCTCCTTTGTCTCTAAGTCAAAGAGACCCCCTAAAATCTTGAAGGCGTGCTTCAAGTTTTTCCAACAACTGCTTCATTTCTGTTATGTCCATACAACTTTCCACCTTTACTTTTTGCGATTAACCTTGCGCCCCACAGCAATGTTTATATTTTTACCGCTACCACATGGGCATGGGTCATTCCTGCCGACGCGAAGCTCTTTTTTCAATGGCTTTTTCTTAGCCTCTGTCCCTTCACCCTCTTTTGGATGAACGGCCGACTGAGCTTCAACAACTTGTTCTCTTTCTAAATTTCGTTGAATTTGGGCTTTCATAATATATTTGCTGACATCTTCCTCAATCGAAGCAACCATCGTCTCAAACATTTGAAAGCCTTCCATTTGATACTCACGTAACGGATCGTTCTGCCCGTAAGCTCTTAAATGAATCCCCTGTCTTAACTGATCCATTGCATCGATATGATCCATCCACTTTTGGTCAACAGTACGAAGGAGAATGACCTTTTCAAATTCCCTCATTTGTTCTGGTTCAATAAGCTCTTGTTTTTCTGCTAGTCGCTTCTCTACTTCAGCCATCAGCTTCTCGACCATTTCATCAGGCTCTATTCCCGCAAAATCTTTATCGGTAAACGCGCCGTCTTCGAAAAAGTTGGCGTTGACATAATCGGCAATCGCTTGGAGATTCCATTCTTCTTCAATGTCTGAGCCCGTCTGCGCCTCAACCGCTCGTTCAAGAGTAGAACGAATCATTCGGGTCACAATTTCTGCGAGGTTTTCTGAAGTTAACACTTCATCACGCTGCTTATAGATGACATCTCTTTGCTGGCGAAGCACATCATCATATTGCAAGATTTGTTTCCGGGCATCAAAGTTGTTGCCTTCGACTCGTTTTTGTGCAGACTCCACGGCACGACTGACGAGTTTACTTTCAATCGGCTGCTCATCATCCATCCCAAGCCGTTCCATCATATTACGCATATTATCAGAGCCGAATCGACGCATTAACTCGTCTTCCATAGATAAGTAAAAGCGCGTTTCCCCTGGGTCACCTTGACGACCAGAACGTCCTCTCAGCTGGTTGTCAATCCGACGACTTTCGTGACGTTCAGTACCGATAACAGCCAATCCGCCTAGCCCAGACACACCCTCACCAAGCTTAATGTCTGTCCCACGACCGGCCATATTGGTTGCGATTGTGACGGCTCCGCGCTCACCCGCATTTTCAATGATTTCCGCTTCACGTCCATGATTTTTTGCATTCAGCACATGATGTGGCACGCCTTTTTTCTTTAAAAGCTTGGAAATAATTTC
The DNA here is from genome assembly GCF_011058155.1 of Litoribacterium kuwaitense. Lineage (NCBI taxonomy): Bacteria > Bacillati > Bacillota > Bacilli > Caryophanales > Bacillaceae > Litoribacterium > Litoribacterium kuwaitense. The sequence continues at coordinate 15,291 of NZ_JAALFC010000011.1, forward strand.
TGACGTTTCAATCGCAACTGTACCGACAAGAATGGGTTGTCCATTTTTATGCTTTTCTGCGATGTCCTCGACGATCGCACGGTACTTGCCTTCAACCGTTTTATAAACAGCGTCTGGATAATCCTTTCTAACGACTTCACGGTTTGTTGGAATGACGGTCACGTTCATGTTATAGATGTTACGAAACTCTTCTTCTTCTGTTTTTGCTGTTCCAGTCATCCCTGATAGCTTTTTATACATTCTAAAATAGTTTTGGAAGGTAATTGTTGCGAGCGTCATGCTTTCGTTCTGGATATCGAGTCCTTCCTTCGCCTCGATCGCTTGGTGAAGACCGTCGCTATATCGACGCCCTTTCATTAAACGGCCAGTAAACTGGTCAACAATGACAACTTCTCCTTCTTGGACAACATAGTCGGTATCACGATGCATACTTACGTGTGCACGCAATGCCTGATTGATGTGGTGGAAAAGTAATGCATTCGATATATCAAATAAATTCTCAATGTGGAATGTTTGTTCTGCCTTGTTGATTCCTTCTTCAGTCAGCTGAACACCTTTTGTTTTAACATCATACGTATAGTCTTCTTCGTGTTTTAACCGCGACACAAACATATTCGCCTGAAGATAGAGTGTCGCCGACTTACGTGCAGAGCCAGAAATAATTAATGGCGTCCTTGCCTCATCAATTAAAATAGAGTCTACCTCATCAATGATGGCATAGTTAAGAGGCCGCTGAACTTTTTCATGTGGATACAACACCATGTTATCGCGCAAGTAGTCAAATCCGTACTCATTGTTTGTCCCGTAAGTGATGTCCGCTGCGTACGCTTCTCTTTTCTCTTCTTTCGTCAAACCGTTGCCATTTAAACCAACTGTCAGCCCTAAAAAGTCAAACAGTTGTCCCATCTGCTCCGCATCACGCTGGGCCAAATATTCGTTGACTGTAACGATATGGACACCTTCACCTGGAAGCGCATTTAAATAGGCAGGCATCGTCGCGGACAAGGTTTTCCCTTCACCCGTTTTCATCTCAGCAATATTTCCTTCATGGAGCGCAATCGCACCCATGATCTGGACAGGGTACGGCGTTAAACCTAAGACACGAGTTGAAGCCTCGCGAACAGTCGCATACGCTTCAGGAAGGATAGCATCAAGGGACTCCCCCTGCTCTATACGCTCCTTTAACACATCTGTCATTTGACGCAATTCCTCATCCGACTTTTGTTTAAATTCATCGGCTAATGCTTCAACCTTTTCAACGACTTTCTGGTGCTTATTGACCACTCGTTGATTTCCATCGCCAAACACTTTTTTTAATAAACCTATCATATATATACGCTCCTCTACTACATTGCTTGTTGCAAACAGGCTGTTCACTGATCGATCTTTTTCTAACAAACCGACCTTTTGAGACAATGTAAAGGTTATGTGACCTTGTGTTTACGAAATGCCCTCGTATCGTTCTTGACCGACACCCATTAAATTTTCTGATCTTCTATATATGTAGAAGCCTAATAGAGCACATCGTTCTCTCTCATGGGCTACTCGTTATTTTAACACTTTCTAGGATGCAGTGCCACTAAGGTCACAATCATTCGCAAAAGATACTTGGCTGAATGCGCTATGTTTGAAATGTAAGTGCGAGAGAGTGCAAGTCTTTTGCCAAACAGATTGGGTAAATTGTCATTTTCACCCCTCTATAAGTACATGTGAATTTCTTAACTCATACATTTGTATTCTTGATAAACGGACATTGTCGCTGATATTTCAGTTCATGAATCCGATAGCGACCACAAGTCTTGGTAACATGCCATCGCAAGAACGACAAAAAACCTGCTGCCCACACTCAAAATGGTGTGGTCAGCAGGTGCATTTGAATAACAGTCTTTAGCTTGGCTCAATTAAGCCGTATTTTCCATCTTTTCGCTTATATACGACATTCGTGTTGTTTGTTGTCGCATTCGTAAACACGAAAAATGTATGGCCAAGCATGTTCATTTGCAAAATTGCTTCTTCAGAATCCATTGGCTTTAAATTAAACCGTTTCGTACGAACAACTTCAAATTGATCTTCTTCTTGTTCAGTTAATAACGTACCATTTTCTTTCTCGATTTCAGCAAATACATGCTTAGGAGATCCTTCTTGACGATACTTTCGATTGACACGCGTTTTATGTTTACGGATTTGTCTTTCCAATTTGTCTACAACAAGGTCAATCGCCGCGTACATATCGGCATGGATTTCTTCCGCGCGGAGCGTTAGACGTGACATTGGAATTGTCACTTCGACATGCTGTTCGTCGTTGTAAACTTTTAGTCTTACATTTGCTTCAAAAATGGGCTGTTCAAAATATCTTTGGAGTTTGTTCATTTTCTTTTCGACATAATTTTTTAGTGCATCTGAAACCTCGATGTTTTCCCCGCGAATATTGCTTTGCATGAATAAACCCCTCCTTGTTTCATCTGTAAGTAGTATGTCTACTACACTTATATAATACCACGCTTCTCACTTCTGTAAACGCTTGATTCTCATTGAACATCACTTTGTCATAGATTTGTGAAGGTTTGTTGAAAATTACAGGTGAGTTTAATGCTGTAGATCTCATGGAGAGGAGAAAGGACAGATTTAAGTCACGTTAAAACACATATTTGCTTGCGAGGGTGGTTGGAAGGTTATCATGGGATAGCAACTCATTGTTTCCCTACTTGTTCCATTGATTACAAAAAAGGAGAGATTGAGCATTTAATCAAAGTCGTCGAACAAAGTTTTTTAAACGCGTCAAAATTGTAATGATACAACAGTTCATAACAAGAAGTGCAGCAAAAACCAAATCGAATCGACTGCAAATTGCTTGCCTCTAGAAAAGGTATAATTTGACCTTGATGATGATGCGTTTAACATGTCGGTCGGCAGTTCGTTCAGCTCTCTTATAAAGTGTTCCCTAGTGTTTCTTGCTTCTTCAAGTAGTTTTGCTTGGGAAATTCCTGATTTTGCATAATCAGCTGCTTTTTGGTTCTGTGTATCGAAATCAGGAAACGTCATCCCCTTATCATGTCGTACTGAGAGGAGAACTTCGGATAAGAGGTGATTATCCCAATATATAATATGCGCAATGATTTCACTGACAGACCATCGATCTTTAGCTACTGGTTTAGCCCATAATGTTTCATCCATATCTTCTAATGTGTTTAACCAAGATGAATATTTCCTAAATTCATTTATGATGTTTGTTTCTTCGTTCATTTTTACTCTTCCATGTCTCCGTGGGCAACGCCCTACACATTTCTTGAAGTGGGAGTCTTCTGTCAGAAAACGATAAAAAGAGTGCAGAAAACGTCTGGCTAGACTTATTCTACACTCCAAGAGACTTGCTTTAACTGTCAGGTCTCTGCAAATTCACAGTTGCTTTATTTTTTTGTAACATTTTCAGCCTGTGGGCCACGGTTACCTTCTACAATATCAAACTCGACTTCTTGACCTTCGTCAACAGTTTTAAATCCATCTTCTTGAATGGCTGAATAATGAATAAAAACGTCATCTCCATCTTCTCTTTCAATAAACCCATAGCCTTTTTCAGCGTTAAACCATTTTACTTTACCTTGCATCATTCACATTCCCTTCAAATAGCTTGTTCATCTTTCTACTCTACTATATCAGAAGACGAAAAATATTGTCAAATATGATTTATTAGAATAATTCGTTTACTTATTAAAAAACCGCCAACTTATCGACGGGAATCGAAAAAGGCCCCGTCGACGTTTGCGGTGTAAGACTGATGATATGCTTTCTCATTTGTTTGTTGATGGCGCACTTTTTTTAAGTCGCGCTCGACTAACTCTAAATGTTTTTGTAGCTGTATTTGAATTTCTTCATTCATCGCTACAATCTTTTGAGCGATCTCTTTCTCCTCAGTGGTAACTGGAGCTGGAAGAGCTGCACCTTTTAACAGCTCTTCTCGTTCGCTTAAAACGCGGTCAATATGGAGAAGCATCGCATCTCTCCGGTCCTCAGTCACAGAACGATTTACGATCGTTAACAACTCTTGTGTCCGATCATAGATCTCGCGAATACTCATTACGCATGTCCGCCTTTTGCAAATTGCTGTTTTCGAACCTCTTTTAATACTTCTTTCCACGTATCACAAACTCTTTTACATAAGTTTCTGCTTCTTGAAGCGCTTCTTGACTGTTATGTGTATTTGCCTGAATGAGCTGGTGTTGAATATACTCATACATCGTCTGCATCTGTTGGGAAAGTTCAGTCGTGCCGTTTAGCGTTATACTAAGCTCTGAAATAATGTCTTGAGCCTTAATGAGCAGCTCATTTTTTCTTTCTTGCTGACCTGAATTCATTGCTTCACGCGCTTGAGCGATGAATTTTAAACAGCCGTTGTACAACATTAATGTGAGCTCTCCGGGAGACGCGGTCGTCACACTATTTTGTTGATATGCTTGATACGGGTTTTGCATTGTCACAGAGATTCACTCCTTACTTCTAGGCGAAAACTGGTGTTAAGCCATCCCGCCCCCGCCAAACTGTTGCATAATGTACGCACCCTGTTGGTTACTGCGCTGGATCGCTTGTTCCATTGCCGTAAACTGTCGATAATAACGGTTTTCGATCATCGTTAACCGGTCTTCAAAGCGTTCCATTCGTGAACTCATATCATCAATCTTTTTTCCTAAACTAAACTGTTCATTTGTCATCGTCGAACGTCCAGCTTTATCTGTAATACGCTCCATATATGAGTCCATTGTATCATACAAACGTTGGGCAATTCCTTGCTTAGCTGTTGACTCTCCAGAAGCGTTGAACAGTGCTTCCACGGATTCCGGATCTGTCTGCAGAGCTTCTTTTAGTTTGCTTTCATTAATGACCAGTTTTCCTCCTGACAAATAGTCTGGAGAAGTGGTAATGCCAATTTCGGAAATTTGATCAAATTGACTATTCATTGCATTTGATTCCACTTTACCGTACAAGTCCATTCGTATACCTGACAAGAGGCCATTTAGCATTGGATCACTCTTCAGGAGACCACTTTGGGCTTTTTCTTCCCAAAGCTCAACTTGTCTTTCTGTCATTTCTTGCTTTTGCTCATCCGTCAGTGGATGAAAATCCCTGTAGCGTTCTTCCATCGTTTTTGAATTGACTAAATCAACTAGCTCATTATATTTTTCGACATAGCCTTTAATCCGTTCAAAGACGTCGTCAGAATTATTTGTTACAGTTAAGGTTACAGGACCGTCAGCTTGAGTAAACGTACTGTTTAATTGAAACTCCACGCCATTTTGTGTGAATTGGTTACTACGGCGTTCTGTTTCAATCCCATTAATCGTAAATTTAGCATTTTCTCCGCCTGTCTCAGCGCCAAGCTTCAAAATATCGTTCATAAAGCTACCGTAGAGATTAATCTCATCCCCAGCGTCATTAAAATTCCCCGACTCTGAGCGTGTTAATGAAAAGCGACCTGTAAATTCATCATAAAACGCTTTAACGCCAGTATCATCTCGATTTAATTGTGACATGAAGGTTGAGAAGCTGTCTGAGCCTTGAATAAATAAAGACGTTTTCTGCTCTTCTCCATTTTCATCATAGACACCAAAAGATGCGGAAGTGTAATTTTGTTGATACGTCACCTCTATCTTTGCGTCTTCAGCGATATTTGCATCTGATGTAGAGAACTTTAACTGTCCCGTCTCCTGGTTTAAGTACACGCGGTTTGCTCCTGATTCAAGTTCATTAAGATCTGTCACGACCGTATAGTCCTGACCATCCACTGTTACTTGCACAGAGCTTAACACACTGCCTGCACCCGCTTCTCCAGCAATCGATTTTCGAGCGAGATTATAATTGTATGACGGCTCCTCTCCCACGGTAAAGGAGTCTGTGCGGCTGTTCGCAACATAATTGACGTCAATTTGTGATTGCTTGTCGATTGTCTTCCCGAACGTCAGCTCTCCGCTTGCCGTATCTAAGAGAACTTGATTCTCGTTTAATGTCGCAGGATCAACACCCGTTACCACTTCAAAGCTTTGACCATCAACCTTGACAACGGCTTCTGCTTGTCCGTTTGTCGTTTTAATATCTCCTTTTAGGAAAGAAAACGTACGTCCTGATGCGTTTGTAACTGTGGAACCATATTCGACAGCTCCTTTTCTCCATTGATCAGCTGGCATCTGATCGAACGAACCTTTTTGTGACCAGAGAGATTTGTTTAGGTCGATCGTTTCACCGTTTTTTTCAATGGACTGTGTGCTTAAACGTTGGGCGGCTGTAGCAAGCCGTGATACTTCAGAGATATTAAACGATGCGAGTAAGGCGTTAGAATTGGCCGTCGCAGTCACAAATGTATCGTTAGATGAAGCTACATTACGGGAGCTAAAGGTGCTAGATAGCTTGAAATCAAAAGTCGCATCGCGCAACTCTAGCAGTTTCTTATTAATTTCACGGTATTGATCACGCTGCCACTCCATGATTGTCTTTTTTTGATACATTCGATCAAGTGGAAGACGTTCAGCTTTCATTAGATCTCTAATGATTTGTTCTGTATCCATCCCACTGGCAAGGCCGCTAATGCGATTTGTATTCATGTTTTTCAGCCTCTCTAAACTTTTTTGTCAATCACAATGCCGAACTGTTCAAGCATCGCGTAGTATGCATCAAGCATTTTTTTAGGTGGAATCTCCCGAATGACTTCTTTTGTGTCAGTGTCCACTAGCGTGATATAGTATTCATTTAAATTTTCATGCATCTCAAACTTCAATCGTGTATGCAGTGGCTTCAGCATATGATTTACACTTTCCAATACTTCATCGACTTGCGATTTGATTGGTTGATTTGCAGATTCATGATGACGTTTCTTTGAAGCCTCAGCAAATGGGTGCTGCTGCAAAACCGTGGCCTCTTGACGAATGAGTGGCGGCTGAGCAGAAGAGTTGATCTCCATTTGTAAAAGACCCTCTTTCACAATTTTATTTTATTGTCATGTATAAATATTTAGTAACAGTCCTTTGATTTCACCGATTTGGTCGAGAATTTGCAAGCTGGAGGCCTCTTTTTCCAATACAGATGATGTCAGCTCTGCCAGCTTTGCATCAACAGTCTCCACAATTTTGTAGATCTTCGTCCTCCCTTGCCGATTAAAGCCTCGGCGTTCCTGAAGCTGAAGACCAACATCGACAGCATCCTGCATAAACTCTTTCACAAGCGCTTTATAACGTCGTAACTCTTCAACGCTTCTTGAGTCGGCAAGCACTTTTCCTTGGGCATCAATGTCTTTCATTAACCCCGTCAGTTTTTCGCGTGTTTTTTCGATGCGCCCGCTGGCAATCACCTCCTGGAAGGACATGGATGATTGTGGTGTGCTTTTTTTAGGCGCTGAGGCAGCCTTCAGCTCGGTGCTTTGAATACGTCTTACGTCTACCATTAGTCATGTACTCCTTTCCACAGTTTCTAATGGCTTACGATTGTAGTAATTGCAGAACGCCTTGCGGAAGCTGATTTGCCTGCGCTAACATCGCTTGAGCGGACTGATTTAGGATGTTATTCTTCGTAAACTCAGTCATTTCGAGTGCCATATCAACATCGCGAATTCTCGATTCGGAAGATGTGAGATTTTCCCGCGTAATCTTTAAGTTATTTAATGTATGTTCCATCCGATTTTGCACGGCACCAAGCGTTGCCCGCTGTGAGGATATTTTTTCAATCGCATGATCATAAGCCGAGATCGCTGCTGAAGCACTTTCTTTCGTCATGACGTCAAGTGCATGCTCGTTTGAATTCCCATCAGCTGGCTCAACTTTTGCATCGTCTGAATATTGACCAACAATTTCTTCAATACCATTTGCGGCATCGCCTGGTTGCAAAATACGGGTTCCATTTGAATCATTGGACAACCCGAGTTCATATGCGCTCATCGCCCCAAGGACAACAGAGGCAAGCTGGCCTTCATTCGCACCAATTTGGAATTGAAGCTCGTTATTATTTGTACCGTCAAAGCTTCCATCGAGCAGCTTCATACCATTAAACTCGGTAAACTCAGAGATTTTGTTGATTTCCGAAGTAAGCTGATCAATTTCTTTTTGAATTTGCGCGCGATCTGCTTCAGTATTTGAATCGTTGGCGGCTTGAACGGCTAGTTCTCTCATCCGTTGGGTCATCTCATGCATTTCCCCCATTGCACCTTCAGCAGTTTGAATCAGTGAAATTCCGTCTAGTGCATTGCGTTCAGCAACCTCTAAACCGCGGATTTGGCTGCGCATTTTCTCTGAAATCGCCAGTCCGGCGGCATCATCAGCCGCTTTGTTAATCCGTAAGCCGGAGGAAAGCTTTTCTAAGCTTTTGCTCGTGTTGACTTGATTGTTGGCAAGATTTCGGTAAGCATTCAAGGCTTGAATATTGTGGTTAATTCTCATTTGTCGGCCTCCTCTATGTTTCATCATTCATTGTCATGACATGACGGTCATACGATTGTTGAACGGTTCTTCCAAGACTTTGTGACGGTGGATTGCTGTGTAATGCATTTTGCCAAGACGAAGATATTTCTTTGACGATCGTCTCAGCCAGCTGAATAGACGCTATCGATTTTTTTACATTCGCCTGCAGTGTCAAGTCTTCTAAATAACGGTATAGCTCAGCCAGCTGATCCGCGATAATCCCGGCGTTTGGCTGAATGCCTTCTTGGAGCTTTCTAAAAACTTGCGTGCTTTTGTACAGTGCTTCATTTGCTTTTTGGAGCTGTTTTGCTTCTATGCTTAAACGCCCTTCTTCCAAATGAATTAGAGCGGCTTCAAGTAACAGTCCTACGAGTTCTTGCGGGCTTTTTTGATGTAATACGTCTTCATTCATCGATCGTCATCTCCTCCCGAGCCGTCGGACGGATAAATGATCCACGGTTTGATTGACTTGCTTCTAAATCTTCGATAAGCAGCAAAACTTCTGCAATAACTTGATATAGCTGAGGTGGCACTTGATCACCAAGATCAACCGCGAGTAAATCTGCGAGCAGTCCTGGATTTTCTTCGAGATGAATGTGATTGTGTTTGGCAAGCTCGATTAATTCTGCGGCTACTCGACCGTGTCCTTGGGCAACGACTTTCGGGCTTTGTCCTGACTGCTCATCATATTTCAGAACAGCAGCTGAAGGCCCCCGACGATCTTTCATTTGTTTAGTATGATGATAAGCATACTTCATATCGAAACGTCATACCCCTTTTGCTCAGCTCCGGCTTTGCTGTTTGTAGACTTAGACGTCTGGGCGTGGTCGCTTGCCTCTGTCTTTGTTTTTTGCAAAGGTTCAAACCGCATTCCTGATACGTTATAGCCTATATCAGCCAATCGTTCCTCTGTCTTTTTTAAGAGTGGCGCTACTGCTTCACTAAGATGAGGCGTGTTATTTTGAATGGTTACAGTCAAGTTTCGGCTTTGACTCGTCACATGAATCGCTACTTCGCCTAAATGCTCTGTTTCGAGCATGAAGGTCACGTTGCAGTTTTCCCAATCAACCCGCTCTCCTTGGTTACGCCCCTTAACATATACTTGCATGTCCCCTGCCTTTTGCCCAAGCATGGTCGGCAAACTAAAGAACAAATGCTGTAACGAACCTTGATCAGGCTTGCTTAAAAGTTGCTGTCCGTTCAATTTAAGCAGTTGACTTTCGGCAGCTGACTTGGCAGACGCATCTGCATCTGTCCCCCATTGTTGCAAGAGGAACGCCTTTAAGCTTCGCTGCGATTGCTCCATCGCTTGAGCATCGTTGCGGACGAGCGCTTTGGCGACGTCTGCCTCATATGTCATCCCTAACTGACGGACTTGCTCAAGCACTTGGCGTCCTGATCCGAAAACTTGTGCTGCCTGTGGTTGCCGTAACAGCGGCTCCTCTTTTTGTAAAAAAGCTCCCTCTGTTTGCACAAAACGTTGCAAACGTTGCTCGGACGGCCGAAACTGAACACTTTCCAACAAACGTTGCACTTGGTTCACAATCCGCTTCGCTTCAACAGCGTCTCCTCGCTGCAATGCTGTCCGTGCCTCGGTGAGCTGGCTGCTCGCTTTCATCAATTCTTTTTCAGTTTTCATATCCGCATAAAGCATTGCATCGCCTTTTAAAAGCTGATGATCGAGTTTGCGTATAGACGCTTCCAATAGATTTTGGCGCGACTCGTGTGGGACTGGAGTATTGTTTTGAAACAACGTTAATTGTCGCAGTAAAAAGCGTTGGTCATTCTTAAACGAAGCTTCTGCTTCTGCCATATGTTGTGTCACTTTTGTAACGAGAAACGTCTTTACATCAGGGGTCACTTGTAATTGATCTGCTAGCTGAGCAACGTAGTTTGCTGAATTGATTAGCATTTGTTGGGCTGGTGCCTGGCTGGGCAGTTGAGCGAGTGCTTTTTCTAAGATTCCGCGTGCGGAAAGCTCTCTCCCTGTTTCATAAGCATTCCTCGCTTGTTCGACAGCCTTTGTCAGCATTGGCTGAAGAGGTTCGTCTGCTTCGTGAATACGACGAGTCCATTCATGTAAAACGTCTGACATGTTAGACTGTAACATCGCTTTTGTAAGTGCCTCTTTGACCAGCCCTGCTGTTTGTGTGTCCGTACCAGCAGCTGAAAGCATCGGTATAAAACGTTGGAACGTTTGCATCTGCTCCTGAAACCCTTTGATAACGGATGAAGGCGCAGCATGCTGAGTAAGTATTTGCTCGAGCATTCGCTGCGCTTCCGCCTTATTTCCTTGAGCAAAGAGCTTTTGAATTTGCTGAAGGTTCGCCTCTATTTCAGCTTGTGCCGAAAGAGGCAGCCTCGTGAACCATTGTTCAACTTCCGAAGCCATTCCATTAAGATTTGACGATGTACCTATTCCATACTCGACCGACGGTGATAATGCGGCACGAACGGCTTTTAAATGCGCTTCAGTCACTGGCAATTGTTTTTTTCCTAACGCTTGAAGCCACTCGTCTACACGATCCGCTTCTCCGGGATGAGTTTGTATAAATCGGTGAAGTGCTTCGGTCTCTGAAGCAGACATGTGCCTCCCAAGTGCAGGGTGAGGAGCTGATTGAGATGGTCTCGTGCTTTCTTGTGCCACATTGCTCTGACGAGCGTCTACGACACTCACTTCAAGCACACCGTTTTTCATGCCATGCACCTTTACAGTTGTAGCACCTTCTTGGAACGAGCCTTCTTTTGCAGTCGCCAAGTAGTCTTTTCCATCCAGACGAATGGTAGCTTCACTTGCTGAAGTAACGTTCGTCACTTTAACTGAAGCAATACGATTAGACTTTACATCTGGAGTTGACGATTGGAGGCTGTTCATAGCAGATTGTTGGATGTGCGTCATACCCCTACCCCTCTCCTCGAGATTTTCCTATCTTTACTATCGGTTGTTCTGCTTATTTTTTTAGCGAATGGAGAGAAAAAAGAAAATATGTAACGTGCGTGTAGAGAAAGCTGATTTTTAATTTTTTCTGCACTTTTTCAGCGCCCGTTTAGCATTTTCTTTCATCTGTTAGCCCAGACGCGAATAAAACAATTGTGCATGAGGGGACGAGTGAGCACGCGGCCGACGGATGAAAGCGTTTGGCAACACCCTCATTCTCAGCCTTGTTTGAAAACGCTTGTCAGACTAGGCGCGAAAGCGAGCGATGACGCGAATAGAACCTTAGGACAAGTGAGCTGAGCAACGACGGATGAAAGCGTTTGGCAACAGGCTGAGGTCATAAAAAAGGCACCATCCCGCAATTCGGACGTGCCATCAGTTCGTCACCTCTATGATGAACTATGTTTTAAAGCCTCAATCAAATGGGCCGGCGCGCTGACCGCCTCCGTATTTTCCTCTTGAATATTGACATATACTTCTCGCCTATGAATGTCGATATGCTTCGGAGCATTAATGCCTAACTTGATTTGATCACCATCGATCGACACGATTTTCACTTCGATATCATCACCAATTTGAATTGCTTCATGGAGCTTCCGGGTCAATACGAGCATTCCGCTGCCTCCTTTTCCTTTGGAAACAATGGATGGCGCGTCTGATATGCTTCATACTCTAACACCGTTTGCCGTGCTTGACGGGTGCGTTGATTGATCACGATTGGCGCTTTTAAATTCACTGTTGACGTATTGAAAGGATCCCGCAAAGTGACGACTACATAAACCGCTACTTCCTCCCGCGATTGAATATCAAGAGCTTGCTTCGTATGGTCCTCCAGCTTAAATTGATAGTCGTTATAAAATAGAAATGGATTTGTCACAACAAAAGCGACTTCTTTCGTCTTGACAGACTGAAGAACATAATAAGGCGTTTCTTCTCCAAATGGTAAGAGCACAAAAGCTCTTTCATCTGTAAAGCCAGGTAACCCTCCAGAAAAATGCAAATGGTCCGGCTCAGGAACTGTGATAGTTCCATGATATTTCGTCTCAATATGCATATGGCTCGCTCCTCCTACGTCACTTTGATCATTTTTACTGTTAGCGTACCACAGATATGGACAGGGTTGGCGCTTTTTTCAAGTATGTACGAACACTTCCCGGCTCGTATAAATGAATGGGTTTTTGTGGCTCAACGTTAATCTGTGGTGAGTGTGAGGTGACATCTATGGATAACTCGCCCCGTCTCGCGCGAATTGAAACACTAAATGGCTCGGGAATCCAACCAATATTAAATTCATATTGTGGCATAAAATGTTTTTCTGCAGCCTGACGGTTTAATGGATCACCACCGCGTTCAATTTTCATCAACTCATCCCCTGCAGAAGCAATATCCCCTATAAACGCAAGGGCTGATTGCTGTCCTCTATCGGCCGATTTTTCAATCGCACGCCTTACCGAAAAAAGCCCCATACTTTCCCAAGCACGTGTCTGGTCGATTTGTAGTGAAGCTGGTTCGCTTTGAATTCGCACCGTTGCTTTTGGTTGACGAATAGACATTTCTGCTTTTGGCTGGCGTATCGTCTGCTGTGGTTGTGTCGTGTGAATGCCAAGTTGAGCATCGGTCGATTTTATTTGTAAACGGGGCATATCCATTATTTCACCTTCTCATACACAAAATTTAAAACACCCGCCAATAATGTTACTCAATGCAACCGTAACCATGGCGGGACGCATACTTATCTTAGAAAATCCATGAGGCTCGGCTGCATGATACGCGCACCTACTGAAAGCGCCGCTCGATGAACCGTTTCCTGCATTTTTAGTTCTGTGATGACTTTTTCAATATCAGCGTCTTCATTTTTAGACAACACTTCGGTGGCAAACAAATGCTGAGAATCCATACGATCCTTGACAAGGTCAACACGGTTCGTCCGTGCTCCAACTTCTGCCCGCTCAGCAGTCAAGTCCCCTAAGTAATTGTCAATCTTATCAAGCATTCCATCCATGTCACTGTTTTCCGTATCGGACAAGGCTGCTTTTAAATCATCGAGCATGTTAAAAAGGTCTTCATTAAATAAATCTTCCGCTTTTGTACTAATATCAATTTTGACACCTTTAGATACTTCTACTTCATATGGCTGCTGACCCGTCATGTATGGAGGTGGATCACCACCAGCTGGACGGCTTTCATCGATCGGAGGTGTCTCTGTGTTTGTGCCATTAAAAATATAGCGCCCACCAAATTGGGTATTGGCTATATCTATGAGGTCTTCACGAAGCTCAGCAACTTCTTTTTCGATTTTCGCCTGATCTCCTGCGGATACAGGACCATTATTTGCCTGAACGACGAGGTCACGAATTCGTTTCATTGCGTTATCGGCGTGAGCAAGACTCGTATCCGTATTATCAAGCCAGCTTTGCGCGTGAGAGACATTTTTTTGAAATTGTTTAATTTCAGCTAAACTTTCACGGTAGGCGATGCCTTTCATCGCCACGACTGGATCTTGCGAAGGCTTACTAATTTTCCGGTTCGAATAAAGCTGGTTTTGCAACTCGCCTAAACGACCGTAGCTCTGACCAATATTTCGCAACATATTTCCTGCCAGCATCGATTGCGTCACTCTCATGTTACGTTACCTCCCTACGCGGCCCATGCCATTGATGATCCGATCGAGCATTTCATCGACAGTTGTCATGCTTCTTGCCGCAGCATTGTACGCATGCTGAAATTTGACCATATTCGTAATTTCTTCATCTAGTAAAACACCACTAATCGATTGACGGCCTTGGTCCACTGTGAGTAAAGCAAGCTCTGCATTCTCAAGCAATGTTTGCGACTCTTTCGTCGTCGTTCCCATATCACCAATCATTTTCTCATAATAATCGGTAAAGCTTGCTTCCACGCCATTGCCAAAATCCAGATCAGCTTTCATTAAATCGGCTAGCGCCTGCGCGTTGCCACCATCTCCACTGCCGATATCATTGCCAGGAGATGCGGCAGCGATTAAATTATAGTCATTCATAATCTCCTCTGAAACTGTGATTTGCCCTGCAAAACCTTTCATTGTCGCAGGCATTTGATTATTGTCACCGACAAAGAACGGATTATCTGCCCCGACGGTTCCGCCATTGATTTCCGTTAATGTTTGACCTTTTTCATGCTGCTCATTAAAGGCCGTCGCAAACGTAAAGGCCATTCGGTCGAGCTCTGCAAGCATGTCTGGATAAATCCCCTTCACTTGTCCACCGATTTCAAAACCAAACGATTCAATTTTTGCCTTTAATGTGCCCATCGGAATCGCAACATCTGCTTGCCCATTAAAGGAGTAACTTTTGTCTCCTACAGAAAAGCCAGTAGCAGCTTGTTCACTATCGCTAAATTGAACTTCCATTTCTTGAGTGGAATTGGTTTTTCCATTTAGTAAAACGATCGGAGGGTCATAGGATAAACCGCTGTCTTGAACGATTTCAATGCTCATTTTCCCTTCTGCAACTTCAGAAGCATTTGCTCCCGGTTGAATTAATTCTGTTTTTATATTCACTAAAGAAGACAGCTCATCCACCAACATGTCTCTTTGGTCATACAAACCATTAGGAACATCACCGTGAGGCTCGATTTTACCGATTTCCTGATTAATTTGATTTATACGGGTCAAAATGGAATTAATATCAAAAGTTGTCTGCTGTATTTCTTCTTTCGCCTGATTTTGATATTCAACGATGCTGTCATGTAAATAGTTAAACGTGTTTGCCAACGCCATACCCTTCTGGCGTACGACACTACGAGCGCCAAGGTTTTCACCGTTAGTGGCCAGCACTTGCATTGAGTCCCAAAACTCATTAAACGTGCTCGCAAGACCATCTTCACTTGGCTCATTCATTAAGCCTTCAAGACGGCTCAATGAATCGTAACGATTTCCCCAATAGGTGGTCTTCGTATATTCTGTTCGGAAACGCTGGTCTAAGAAAGCATTGCGAACACGTTGAACGTCAGTGCCTTCGACTCCCGTACCCATATGACCTGGAATCAATGGTCGATTTCGTCCAACAGAAGGAAAGCCGTCTGTTGCAACTAAATTAACGCGCTGGCGTGTATAACCTGGCGTGTTGGCATTGGCTACATTATGATTGATCGTTTGTAACGAATATTGTTGAGCACGCAAGCCTCTTAGGGCAGTCTCAAGCCCATGAAAAGTAGATGTCAATGCAAGTCCCCCTATGCTTTTGAATCAAATGTACGAATGGGCGGTGCAGTCGTCTGTTGGTTTGGATCATATGTATAATCAGTAGCTGGCGGCAATGCCCAATCGATGGTCTGATGAACAAAGTGCAAGGATTGCTCGACAAGCTTCTGATTCTCATCGTTTAGTAAACGTAGCGTATTCATCGTCTCTAATAATTGGGCAAGGTCACCGCGCGCAGCTTGCTCAGCGTCAGGCTCCATATCGGACAACCCATGCTCGATGTGATGCATACCGTTCTCTTGCATATGCTTCCAAATCGCATTCACTTGGTCAATACACACTTTTTCACGAGCGGTCATTTCTTGTAGTCTTTCCATGTTGTTCTCTAAAAGGACAACACGTTTAGAGCGAGCAATCTCAAGCAGCTCGATATGGATAAAGTGTAATTGCTGGAGCATCTCCACGATTGTCATTGATCCGTCCCCCGAGGGTTCCAATAGTCAAACATCTTCTGAGCGGTCTTTAATAAATCTTTATCATAAGTCCCCTGATCAATTTGCTCTTTTAGTTTTTCAAGTTTAGCAGTACGGTCTTCATCAAGCGTCTGACTCATTTGCATGATTTTTGCCTCTTTAGAAATATCAATAGAATCATTAGCTATCCGCTGGGAAAGCTCTTTTTGTTGCGCGTTTTCTGCCTTGCTGTCTTGTGAAGCATTCTCTTTATTTTGAATGTATAGTGAAGATGACAGCGATTGGTAAGGATTGATTTTCAAGCCTAAGTTCACCTCTCGTCTGGCTTATCGGATTTACCGGACCATATATGATACGTGTGCCGGGATTCTGCTTTTACTCGTGCTGTACGTTCCTGCTCTTTATCAAAGGTCGCCAAATCTCTCGAGATTTCTTGACTGCAAGAGTCGCAAATCGTCCCTTGCTGAATCGCTTGACCACACCGTTCGCACGGATAACCTAAGTTTGGAAAATTAACGACACGCAAACGTCCTTTTTTGAGAAACTTTAATATCACAGGTTCTTCAACACCGGTTTTTTCCACAACTTCCTGCATATTAGCAGTCCGGTTTTTCCTTTGCTTTAAAAAAACGTGTACACGATCGAAAAGCTCTTCTTCTTTTAGAAAACAACTGCGACAAACATCTTGGGTTGCTGTGCGATAAAATAAAGCGCCACAGCTAGGACAGTTGTCAACCTCCATGAAGTACCCCTCCAGTCTTAAACTTTATATCGTCATATATAAAAATGAAGTTTAGCATTTTAAACGGTTTTTTAGATGAAACACGACCATTGACCTGTCTCACTTATATAAGTGTATACGATTTTAGGAGAAAACAGCTACAAAACGAAATATTTTATGAGCACTATAGAAATAGTCATTCTACACTTTTTCTAGTTATAGACTATAGTTGCTACTATGTCTCAGCCTGCGAGCGAAGCATTACAGAGTTAAAGCACTTGTCAATATGCACTCTTTTACTTGAGTCTGATTCAAACACGAATCAATGTCATTGACGCAATTTCTCTCATTCCAGCTTGTTTTAAGTGAGCAGCTAACGCATGAACCGTCGCACCTGTCGTATATAAATCATCTATAATGACCGCTTTCGTCGGTACATCTGCTTCTGTCACTTCAAAATGTATTTTCGCTTCCATGCGAGCATGTCTCGTTTTTTTACTTTGCGCTTCTGCACTGATTCGGTCTACACCACGCCAGATACGAGCGCCTGTAAAAAGAGCCAGCTGCTCAGCTTGGTTAAATTTTCTTCTTCTTTTTCGTTCATTGTTAACTGGAACAGGAATCACTACGGTAAATTGACGTGAAAAGACATGCTGAAAGGCGTTGTTAAAAACAGGGGAAAGCACTTCTCCAAGCTGATAGTCACCACGATACTTCCACTGGGCAATAAAGCCTTTCATAAAATCATTATATCGAAAAAGTGAATAGTTTCTCTGCAACGTGTGAGGGACAACGCCATTCCATTTTTCGCAATCGCTGCAAATCTCTACTTCAACATCAGATTGTTTCATACAGCGAAAACAATATTGACCATCAATCGGCTCAAACTGCCGCTCGCATTCTTGACACAACCATTGTGGCCTGCTGTTATACCAATCAAGCCATCCGCTTGATTTTGGAATCGGAAGACGACAATATAAACAATTCATTGTCCCTCTCCCCTCTTTTCGTTCATAGCGAGGTGATTCATATCTTGAATATGCGAACGCGCCGCAAGCATGTCCTTTGTCAAACCTTCATGAAATAAAACAATATCACCTAGCGGATCATCAATGCTCCGGCCGACTCTTCCGCAGATTTGTACGAGTGCACTCTCAGTAAAAATGGCATGATGCGCCTGCCATACAGCTACGGCTACATACGGAATCGTCACGCCTCTTTCCAAAATTGATGTTGTCACTAAGACGGCAATCTCTTGCTTACGAAACGCCTGCACCTTTTCAATTCGCTCTGCATCTTCCGCATGCACTCCCGCCACTTTCGGTGTGATGCGTTGCACAAGCTCTACCATCGCCGCCACATCTTTAACCGTCGGAACGAACAGAAAGACGGGACGACGCTCATCCAACCAACGGTTTAATCTTTTTTTCAAGCCTAAAGGTATTCGTTGCTGCTGAAAGTGCCGCTCCCCAAACAAGAGGCGTTGAAATGTAGGCTCTGGCAAAGGCTTGCCGTGATATCGTGCGGGAATTCTTACGACTGCGAGCTTCTTTTGCTTGATTTGCTGTTTCATCTCTTGACTAGGCGTCGCTGTTAAATAAATAATCGCACATCTAGGTTTGGCAGCCTGCTTTACCGCAAACTGTAGCATATCATCCATCGCGTATGGAAATGCATCTACCTCATCAATAATAATACAATCAAAAGCTGCAAAAAACCGCAATAGCTGATGCGTTGTGCATAATAATAAAGCTTGGTCTTTGACCACATCTAAAGTGCCTGCATATAAGGCAGCCATCGGAACCTGTGGAAAAACAGCCCGAAGGCGCGGTGCTAGCTCGCGAATGACATCGGAGCGCGGAGATGCGATCGCTACCCGCTTTCCTTCAGAAAGGGCTTTCGCTATTCCAGCAAACAGCATTTCGGTTTTTCCAGATCCACAAACTGCCCAAACGGTTAGTTTTTCGCCGCCGTCGATCGTGTCGCTAATAAGTTCGCTGGCGTAAAGCTGCTGAGCAGTCAATTCACCCGACCAGACGAGCTGTACCTTTTGCTTCACATGGGAAGCATGCGCTGGCCAACGATACAACAATGTACACGTATCACTTCTACCAAGCTGAAGACATCGGCGACAATAAGTGCTCAGCTTACCACAATAGGCGCAAGTGTGACTATAAAAAGACGACATCTGTTGATTTCCACACCGTCGACACGTTGTCTTTCCGTTTTTTTGATCAACCGCAGTGATAGTCTCATAACCACTTGGGATTTGTGAATATTGAGATAACTCAGAGGATAGTAATTGGCGTCCTGCGAAAAAACTCTTTTCAGGGTGATTGACTTGAACGTTCGACACATCATCTAAACAAGGAGAAGAGAACATTTACCGAGGCCTCCAATCGGGGGAAATAGGGTTTGGAAAATGGAGAAGTAAGAAGTACGCCACTTCATCATAAAAAGGTTATAAAGTGCAGACAAACTTAGGTGATATTTTGTCTACACTTTTTTGGTCAGTCTATTTACACCGTTCGTTAACTAATTTTTGAATGAAGCGTACGCGTAAATGAAGAGCGTTCATGAAGAGACGAAAGCAGTGGGACTTACTAAATCGTGACGACTACTCAGTTAATGCGACAGGACACCAACCAATTCCTAAAGCGCCTTCACCTAAATGCGTCCCAATCACTGCACCAAAATAACTAATAAAAACAGACGCACTCGGATACTCACGTTCAATTTCCTGTTTTAATTCGTTGGCTTCCTCCAGACGGTTTGCATGAATAATCGTGATGGTTGCGTTCCCTTCACGCTCTAGGCTTTCAGAGAGCTTCTGCATAATGCGTGCTTTCGCTCGTTTCCGTGTGCGAATTTTTTCATACGGAACGATCTTTTTATCAACGAAATGCAATACAGGCTTGATTTGCAGCATACTGCCTACGAGTGCCTGAGCACCTGTTAAACGTCCGCCTTTTTGCAAATGCTTTAGATCTTCAACGATAAAGTAAGCCTTTGTATGTTGGCGCAGTTTATGTAATTGTTGAACAATCTCTTGTGGATGTATTCCTGCTTGCGCCTTCTTTGCTGCGGCAAGCACAAGCATCCCTTGGGGCATACAGCTGATTTCAGAATCAAAGACATACACCTCTAAATTTTCAATCATATCACCAGCAGTGATCGCCGCCTGATACGTTCCGGAAATGGCGCTTGATAAGTGTATCGAAATGACAGCATCATATGATTGCGCAATCTCTTCGTAAAGCTTAGTGAACTCACCAATCGCCGGTTGCGATGTTTTTGGCAATTCATCTGCATCACGAACTTTGTCATAAAAATCGTCTGCTGTTAACTCTATCTCTTCTTGGAAGCTCTCTCCGTTCATGATGACGTTCAGAGGAATTCGATAGATGTTGTTATTTTTAAGCATCGCTTCTGTTAAATAAGCAGTACTATCTGTTACAATGGCTGTTTTCAAAATTCACCATTCCTTTTCTAACGAAACTTCTAATTGCCTATATCTATCATAGTTTACATGCTCAGCTAAGGAATTGCTATCTGCATTTTTCTAGAGAGTAGATAAGGGGAGGTTGGTAAAAATGGAGGCCTTGGGAGAAGTCGGCATAGGCGAAAAAAGCGAACGCTTTGACGATCACGTCCGCCTACTAAAACGAGCCTCTGGAGCAAAGAAGCGCTTTGAACCGTATTTGTGGTCAGGTTGGCTTTTTGCATTGACAGCATCGCTGATCATAAACTTTGTTGCAAATCTTTTTACCGCACGACGACCCAACCATTTTTAATCGCGACGACAACCGCCTGTGTTCGATCATTGACATTCATTTTTTGTAGAATATTGCTCACATGGTTTTTTACCGTTTTTTCAGAAATATATAATGTTTCACCTATGGAGCGATTGCTTTTTCCATCAGCCAGTAATTGCAAAACCTCACATTCGCGACGTGTCAGGATATGCAATGGACGACGGACTTCCTCAGGCTCTGCCTCTCCATAATGGTTTTGCTTCTGCTGCAAGAGGCGACGGTATTCCTTGACTAAGTTATGGGTGATTTTCGGGTGTAAATAAGAACCACCATCGCTCACTATTTTAACTGCTTCAATGAGTGTATCTGCATCCATTTCTTTCAGGAGATAGCCCGTTGCGCCCGTTTTTAATGCATGGGTCACATACGACTCATCATCGTGAATCGATAGGATAATCACCTTTGTACCCGGAAATGTTTCGACTAAGCGCTTTGTGGCCTCCACCCCATTAACCCGGGGCATGTTAATATCCATAATGACGACATCCGGCTTGTACGTTCTGATTAAATCAATCGCTTCATCGCCATCATCGCCTTCCGCGACGACTTCGAATGTGCGTTCCAGCTCTAAGATTCGTTTGATCCCTTCTCGAAACAATTGATGATCATCAATAATGACGATACGTGTGGATGACATACCACGCCCTCCTCTATTCTTCACTATTTCTTATTTAAAATTAAATGAATGCACTTGGCTAATCTGAATCGGTCATTGGTACGATAATCGTAATTCGCGTTCCTTGATTTTGGGCGGAGAATATCGTCATCTCACCCTCTAGTAAGTCTACACGTTCGCGCATTCCTATCAAACCAAATGAGTTGCTGTGTTGTTGATCCGGATCAAACCCTTTTCCATTATCTGACACGATCACGGTGCAATTTTGTTTCGTGATCTCAAGCTTCACCTTGACCTCTAAAGGCTCAGCATGCTTGACAGCATTTTGAACAGCCTCTTGGACGAGACGAAAAAGAGCGACCTCAAGCCGTGATGAAATCCGGCGCTCCTCACCTATATTTTGAAATTCAATGTGAATCTTGTTGTACTCTTCGATCGTAACTAAATAACGTTGCAAGGTGGGAACGAGCCCAAGATCATCCAAAGCCATCGGTCTCAGATCATAAATAATTCGTCTGACTTCATATAAAGCTGACCGTACCATTTTCCGTAAATCTCTCACCTCAGAAAGAGCTTCCCCCATACTTCGTTCCTTCGCAATCCGATCGATAAGCTCTGAACGCATCATGACATTGGCAAGCATTTGCGCTGGTCCGTCATGGATTTCTCGAGACAGTCGTCGCCTCTCATCCTCCTGTGCTTCAATAATTTTCAGACCAAACTCCTGCTTTTGCTTCGCATCTTCAATCATCTCGCCAACCTGCTGGAAGCTTCCTGTCAGATAATTGAGCACAACTGTAATTTGACTCCCTAGAGTCTCGGCACGTTCTACAGTTTTACGCAAATTCATGATTCTTCGGTCTAAGTCATCTCTGCGCTCTCGTAATTGTTGCTCTTTCTGCCGGTTCATCGTTAATTGCATTTGTAAGTCATGTGCTCTCTCGTAAGCTTCCCGTACTTCGGATTCAGAAAACTGTTTAAAGTTTTTACTCACTTCAGACAGCCGCATTCTGGCAAGCTTCGTGTGTGCCTCCAGCCGATCCCCTTCATCAATAATGTCATTCAGTTTTCTGCGTGTTTCCATACTTTCTTTTTTTAACTGCTCGAATTCCTGACGAGATTGTTCGCCGATTTGAAACACTTCATTTTTACTACTATGTACAGTCTTGACCATTCGCTCAACGACACTATCAAGCAATTTCACGTCAATTTTTTGGCACACATGTCAACCCTCCGCATGCACCGACAGAACGTTTGTTTACTCATCTGCTTCGCCTACTGTCGGCTAATTTCGACAATAGTATTGAAATTGTAACACATTGTTTATTTCTTTTGTATGTAGGTTTGTTTTAACTATGTCCCTCCCTCGTTTTTGACAAATCAATCGCAATGCATATATTTGCATTTGTCAGCCGCTGTTTTATACTAGATGAATAGAAATAGAAAAGGTGCTGCCAAGGGGGGCTTTTTCATGTTGTCACACTATTATACCGTAAAACAAGAGGGGGAACACGAAATCGTTATACAAAAATCGAGATTTATCGGTGCTTGTCGACGTGTCGAAAGTTCCGATGAGGCCCTCTCGTTTATTCAGCAGAAAAAAAAAGAGCACGCATCTGCAACACATAATTGCTCTGCTTATTTAACTGGCGAACACGACCAAATTCAAAAAGCCAATGATGATGGTGAACCAAGCGGTACCGCTGGTGTCCCAATGCTGGAAGTGTTAAAAAAACAACAACTGAAGGACACAGTTGTTGTCGTTACGAGATATTTTGGCGGCATTAAGCTCGGTGCCGGTGGACTCATACGTGCCTACGGGAAAACAGTAAGCGAAACATTAAAACATGTAGGCATCGTTGAACGTATTTTAATGAATGTTGTTCTTGTCGAAATTGATTACCACTGGGTTGGAAAAGTAGAAAATGAAGTTCGGTCTTCTCAATACCCTGTGAAGCAAATGGACTATTCTAATCAAGTCGGCATACAAATGTATGTTGCACCTAATGATCACGATCACTTTGTCGATTGGATAACAGAAATGACAAATGGACAAGGACAAATTTCGATCTTAGGGAGCGAATACTTGGAGAAGGATGTTCACCATGGATCATCATAAAACCAGGCTGCTACAGAAAAAAGGAGTTTATTACGAATGAGTGAAACGCGAAAAAAACGCCGATTACAAAAAAGGAGGAGGCTGTGGTTTTTGTCCTCATTCCCTTTCTCGTTTTAGGCATTGCAGCAACCTCTTACGCCGTGAGCGTCGGATTATCTGCGAAAGAAGCCGTAGATCAGGCTCAGCAGGAACTTGAAAGCAGGAAAGAGAGCAATAAATCATCATTAAGAGACAAACCAATTGACCCGAATGTCGATAATACATCCATTTTGTTTATGGGCATTGATTCTAGTGACACACGAGGATTTGGAAGTGACAACGCCCGTACCGATGCTTTACTGCTTGCAACTTTTAATAAAAATGATAAATCGGTAAAAGTTGTCAGCATTCCACGCGACACATATACAGAGATTATCGGTCGCGATTATAATGATAAGATTAATCATGCCCATGCATTTGGCGGTATCGACATGACCGTGCAAACAGTTGAGCAATTTTTGCAAGTACCGGTCGACTATTATGTCCGTTTAGACTTTCAAGCTTTTATGTCGATCATTGACACTTTAGGCGGTGTCACCGTTGACGTTCCATTTGCATTTTCTGAACAAAACTCTGAAGATGTCCAAGGTGCCATTACGCTCCGAGAAGGGGAGCAGACGTTAAATGGCGAGGAAGCTCTCGCCTTCGCCCGCACGCGAATTGACAGCGATTTTCAACGTGGACAACGACAACAGCTGATTATCGAGTCGGTCTTAGAAAAATCCATGAGGCTTGAATCGATTACAAAATTTGATGATGTGTTCACAGATATTAGTGATCATTTAACGACCAATATGAAATTTAACGACATGATCTCTTTCCACGACTATTTGACAACGAACGGACAGCTCGATGTCGAGCACCTCTCGTTAATTGGTGAAGGGACATATATCCGTAATTCCGTTGGTCAAGACGTTTACTACTATCAAGTTTCTGACGATTCACTCCAAGAAGTACAACAAAATTTACAAAGGCATTTAGACGTCAACTCTCCAGAAGATGACACGAGCACTGCCTCGTCTCCTTCTCGATAGAAACAAACTATAAAGCCCCGCCTTTAACAGGCGGGGCTTTCAGTGTGCAGTCAAAGTCAAACTTGGCTTTGTCGATCGTTTTTTGCTAACTCTCCTGTTTAACAGCCTGAGCGTGAAGGCGAGAGAAGACTTGAATAGAACCTTGGTTACTGACGAGACGAAACAAGTCAAGCAACGATGGATACGAGCGTTTGTCAGCCGTCCGGGCGAACTTACAGATGCTGCTCAAGGCTGTCAAAGCTTGCGCTCGACATTGTTTATTGCCCTGCTGAGTATGAAAAAGACAAAAACCGCGCCAATCCCCTAGATCGTTTTACCAGAGAAGACGCGGTCTTGCATAGATGTTTTACTTAAAATACGCTTCAAGCGCTTGGAAAAGAGCAGTTGCCGCTTTTTCACGAAACGCATCTGTCTTTAACAATGCTTCTTCTTGCGGGTTTGACAAGAAGGCTGTCTCTGCAAGAATGGCAGGAATTTCTGTCTCACGAATGACGTGGAAGCTTTTATCCACTGACCCACGGCTTACAGTCCCTAAATTACTTGTTAAATAATGAATAACTAGGTCTGACAGCTCTTTACTTTGCTCCCAGCTAGGGTTTTTACCAGAATGATAAAATGATGTTGAACCTTTTGATGTTGCTGAGAACGAATCGGCATGAATGCTGACAAAGACATCCCCGCCATTTTCATGTGCGATTTGTACCCGCCCTGAGAGGGTTGTAAAATCCCCCGTCGGACGTGATTCAATCACAGTCGCCCCAGCAGCTTCAAGCTTCGCCTTCAGCTTTTTCGCAACGTCAAGCGTAACCTCTTTTTCAAGAAGCCCAGTCGCTCCAACAGCTCCACTATCATGCCCTCCATGCCCTGCATCGACAACGACTTTTTTGCCCTTTAACCCGCTCGGTAAGATGTCTAACGAGACACTGCCGGACGAATGACGAACGACATAATGGTAGCCAGGTGATAGCTTTACATCAATCTGCTTTCCGTAATTTCCATTGGTCGTGCTGACGCTTTGGATTCCAGGGTGCTGAAAATTAAAGCTTCCGATCTCTCCAGCATTCGTGCTAATCGCTACGCCTTGCTCGGTCATAATTTGCCTCGTGTTTACATCACCGAGCTTTGACCACGTAAACGTTGTCCGGTTGTTGCCTTCCGTTTTTTCCGGTGCAGATAGCTCTCTAGTCAGCTGGCCACCTCTATCATACAGGGTTGCATAGCCGGTATGAATCCAGCCAACAAGGTTGCCTCTTCGAATTTTTGCCCAGTTGTCCTGTGTTGTAATCACGTCAACCTCTTCACCCCGGTCAAGGCTTCCTAGCTTTTTACTGCTTGCATCGGCTGAGCTGCGAACATTCAAAATGTCTGCATTGACGACCGCTACAAGCCCTTCAGCTTCTGTTCCGCCACTAGAAAGAACCGTTTGGCTAATATATCCCTTTTTCCCCTCATGCTCAACGTACAGCCAGCCGCCTTCCTCGCGAATGACGCGAACGTCATCCCCTTTATTTAAGGAAGCGATCGTTTTAGAAGTGCTCATTGGCGTTGCTTTCAGCTCTGTATCTTTCCCTACTTGTTCCACTTGAGCCGCCTGTGAGCCGTCTGATGGATTTGGGGCAGGTGGGATATCAGACGCATCCCGCTTAATTGTGACTGACTGTGTGTTCTGATCCCAGTGGACAGTAGCACCAAAGGTTTCAGAAAAGAAACGCAAAGGGATCATCGTGTGCTCATTACGAATCGATGGTGCTGGATTCACTGTTGTCGTCTGTCCATCAACCGAAACATCTGCTGAATCAACGGTCATCACAATCTTTTTTCCGTTATCTTTAGCGTGAACTTGTCGAGTGTCATTCACCCAATGCACTGTGACACCTAAGGCTTCTGAGATCGCACGAAAGGGAACGAGTAACCGATCATTTTCCATCACAGGCGAAACAGGTGATTGCACTGTTTGTCCGTTCACTGTGATAGCAAATTTCTCTGTAGCCTTTCCATTGCTCTTGCCCAAAGATACATAATCTTTATGTACGTATGCTTTTTCTCCCTTGTATGTGATGGTAAGCCAATCTCCCTGAGTGTCGGAAACGGATACTTCTTGCTCCGTATTTAGCTTTCCGAGAACACTCCCATCCATTGCGGGCGACGAACGAACATTTAAGCCATCGACAGTAACCGTGCCCTTGGCAGCAGCCATTGCCTGATTAGCGGCAAGTAAAAAAACCAATCCAAACAACAGCGCACCAAAACCGTGAAGTATTCTCCTACTCTTCCCCATCCTTACACAAACCTCCAAAATACGTTTTTCCCGCACAATATCCTTCATTTCTTTGTTCTTTTTCTCTTTTAACAAAACATACCTTCACATCTTTATCTGTCCTGCGTCGTCGTTTTGAATGCCCGACATACATTCAATAAGGTACTGAACAACATCAATTTCGAGGATGGAATCATTGATTCACAGGTGTTTTTTCTCGTTGAAGGAGTTTTAAGAAGGAATGTGCGATGATGCCGTCTCCTTTTCTAAATGTAAGCCTTCAACGAAAAAAATTCAAGATAAAATAGGGTTTACCGTCGGAATATGTCAATTTATCCAGAAAAAAAAACGCCTGAACACTTGTGATTCAAGCATTCAGGCGAAAGTTTACAATTTGATTACGTACCGAAGGCGGTAAGCACCTTTATGGCTGTTCGTTCAGCACTTTCTTTTAATGGCTTTACTTTCTCACCCAACACAGTCCGAATATCTGGATCATTCCAAAGTTGGCTAGAGAGCTTATACAAATCGTCTGCCGTCCATGGATCCGATACATGACCGACAAGCGGTTGCTGCAATTGTTTTGCTATCGCATCAATTTTAGGGTCATAGCTTACGGCAACAAAAGGTGTGTTGCTTGTTGCTGCAAAAATAAGTGCGTGAAGACGCATTCCAATCAAGAGCTCGCTATCCCTAACCATTGCGAGCTTTTCTTCTAAAGAAGCATCATGTGGAAACATCAAATAAGGAGATTGCAGGTGCTCGGCGAGAGCCTGACTCGTTTTTAAGTCATGTTCACCATGCACCGGAAGCAGCGCAACCGCGGCTCCTTTCTCTTTTGCAAGCCTTTCAACAGAAGTAGCCATTTTTTGCAAATATGGCTCTTCCGATGGCCAATCCCTTACCGACAACGTGATCACAGGACGTGATTCACCTTGCTCATGAAACCAATTAGGCAATGCATCAGACGGCTCCAAAGCCATCACAGGATCAGGAACGACGTCAACAGATCGATTCACGCCAAGGGAGCGAAGCAATGCAAGCGAGCCTTCATCTCGTACGGTCACAACGGCCGCTTTATTCATTGATGACACAGTCAGTCGCTGCCCAAGTTTTTTGGATAACGGACCGATACCTTGTGCATAAACGGCATATGGTTTACCGAGCCAGGAAGCCATCTGCATTAACCCAGCATAATAAGGCACCGTTTTATTGCTCGTCGCATCTTGCAGCAGGCTGCCGCCCCCGCTAATGAAACCATCCGCCTCTTTCAGCGACTTCATCATATCTTTAATTCTCCAGCGGTTCACTGCTGAAACGCCGTATGCTTTCGCTGTTTCTTCAGGTTGATTCGACAGAACCGTAATGTCAATTGCCGGGTCCTGTGCACGGAGCGCCTGAATGATCGAATAAAGGATCGCTTCATCTCCCATATTATCGTATCCATAGTAGCCTGACAGCACGACCTTCATCATGACCACCTCGGACGAATGAAACGATGATACAAGCGGACAAGCCCTTTCCAAACGACGATGAGCAACAAGCCGATGATAAGTCCGATGATGAGGCCATAGATCGAACGTAAGAGCGAAATTGACAGCGGAATGTGCAAATGTGTAAACGTATTAACGAGAGACATCGTGCCAATGACTGCCCCTAGATAAAGGACAACCGCCATGTTACGTCCTTTCATGACATGATACATCGCAAAGACAAAGACCGGGAATCCAATCAGAAATTCTTTCGTACGAGGTCTTACGTATAAAAGCTGTTCCAGCGCTGTCCGAAACTGCAATTCGATCCCGCTCACAGTGGCGTCATTTCCACTCCTCATTAAAAAGTACGCAAAGGCGGCCAGCAGCACACCGATGATCGCAACCTGGTAGTAGCGAACTGGCTCACGTAAATATCCGAGCCACGTTTTATTTTTGTAGATTAGATATACCGTCAGCAATACGATCGAACCTACATAAAGTAGTTTCACGCCACGGAATTCGTCGACCTTTACTAAAAACTCATTGCCGTACAAAATCACAACGATCAACCACGATCCTGCAAGAGATAACGCACCAGCAAGCACATATTTTTTCAACAAATCGGCTTTGCTTTTCACGTGCAGCGCTTGACCAACCGCCATCGCCGGAGCGAGAATACCAACGAAAAGTGCTAGCGCCTTACCAATCAATCCAATATCAACAACCGTCCAAAGCAGCCCAACGACGAGCATACTGGCCATCCCTACATAGGCCAGGCGTCGCGACACATTTAATAGTGCTAAACCTGTCAAAGCAGCAATGGCTACTGCAACCGCCAACTTCGCCCACAATGGCTGGGTAATTTCACTAAATGGCTGAGCTTTTCCATGCTCAAACTGGTTCGGAATCGCCTCATGAATCGCAGCAATCGTGTTGACCGAATTTTGCAGCATTGAATCCGGCTTGAATGAACCGCTCTCCAGCTTGCCTTCATCAAAAATATTCACGAAGAGCAAACGCATGTTTCGTTCTTTGACAGCCCGACTCGCCCGCTCTACGTATGATTCAGGAGAGCGATTGTCATATAGATTAAGGCTATGAAGTCGCAAAATTCTGTTGCCTAATGCGAAACCATACGATTGCAAACCTTCTTGTTCAAAAAACTCGATTTGCGCCACCTTAAAGCCATTTTCTTTAAAGAAGTCGGTAAACTCTTCTAACCTTTTTTCTTCATTCTCCCCATTGTATACAGGCTCTTCAAGCGGCATCCCTAAAGCTTTTTCACCGAGAAAAATCACTTGGTCTGCTGCATACTCTTCTTGAATCGTGACCATCTGATCTAGCAAATAGTCATTATTTTCATCAATATCATTGCTCATTCGAAGGACGATACCAAACTCGCTTTGTTTCAATTGGTCAATGCGATCCATATTAAACGTGATCGGTTTTTCAGTCAGCCATTCTCCACCTTGCACGAAAAAGTAAGGATGCCCTACATCATTCGTTTGCATCGTTCCCTCAATCGCATCGCCAAGAGCGGATTGGACCTGCTGAAAAATGTCTTCAGAGCCTTCGACAGGTGCAATAAAGAAGCCAGACTTGTCTCGGTATTCGGCGACAGCGTCAGGATGCTCCCTTAAAAAATCAGGCTTGTTCACATAAAGCAACTCCAGCTGATCTTCCAACGATTGAATCGTTTCTGGTTCAACAGAAATTGCATGTACACCAGCCTGCTTTAACCCATTGACTAAGCCTTCTTCATCGATTCCCCAACGTTCGAAACCGTTGAGCTGACTTTCAGGCACAACAACTTGGTATGTATCATTAGCTTGCTCCACAGAAAACCGTTCAACAATGAGCGGTGCGGTCACAAGCAGGCTGACAACAAAGACAACCATCAATATTTTTTTCAAAACGCACGACACTCCCTCAAATTCTAGTCTAATCTAAGCTTTATCATACCATATCCTGCATTTCACAGGATATCCTCCCATCAACTCCTACACCACTCTGAACGAAGAAAGTCCGGTGGGCTACGATAGCTCACCGGACCACTCACAAATAAAACGATATTGATTTAGCGTCGCGCACCAACACGGCGGAAAAAGTTTAAGAGCGGTTTAAACGAGCTCCCCATTAAACCAATTCCTTCGGCAATCAGTTGAATCACCAAAAGCAAAACAACGATGATGCCGACCGCAACCCAGAGCGTAGAAGTCGCTTGTGAAAAGACGATCGCCACTAAGCCAAACATCGCTGCCATTGCATAAATGACGAGAACTGTCGCACGGTGGGACAGACCTAAGTTGAGTAAACAATGATGCAAATGTGATTTATCAGGCGCCGACAACGGCTTTTTATTAACAATACGACGAATAATCGCAAAGAACGTATCTGAAATCGGCACACCGAGCATAATGACAGGTACGAGTAGCGAAAAAAACGTAATGTTTTTAAAGCCAAGAATGGCAAGCACCGAAATCATAAAGCCTAAAAACAGCGCGCCGGTATCGCCCATAAAAATCTTCGCTGGATGAAAGTTATAGGCGAGAAAACCGAGCGTGCTCCCCATAAGGATAAAACCGAGCATCGCAACGAACGTATCGCCCATTAAAATAGCCATCGTCGAAACAGCAAGGAGCACGATCGCTGAAACACCTGCTGCTAAACCGTCGAGTCCGTCTATTAAGTTAATGGCATTCGTAATCCCGACGATCCATAATAACGTAAATGGTACACTAAGAAGACCAAGCTCCCATAATCCGATAAACGGAATATCGATGTAGGTGATCTGAATATCTGAAAGAATGACGACAGAAGCAGCTAAAATCTGCCCGATCAGCTTCCATTTTGCCGACAGCTCAAAGATATCATCCAACACACCTGTGATCACGATGATCAATGCACCTACAAGAATCGGCCACAACAAGCTTTTATCTGGCTGGAAAAACAAAAAACCGAGCACAAAGCTCATAAAAATTGCCAAACCGCCGAGGCGGGGCATAATACGCTGATGGACCTTTCGGTGATTCGGACGATCTACAGCGCCAATAGCAAAAGCCAATTTTTTGACGACTGGTGTCAATATTATTGAAGCAATAAAACAACTCATGATAGCAATCAATTCAATCATTAATGGCCCAACTCCCTGATTTACATTCCTGTACAAAGGATAGCGTTCGTCATTTGCACAACCACTATACACGTATCATTGCTGAAAAGAGCGCAACAGTTGTCCAATAACACTTCAGAAAAGATACACTATTTTTTGCTAAAAATCAATGAAGGGTTTTTTTAAAAAAGCGGCTTGCGCCAGGAATCATCTGTAACTCGTCACGGTTCACCCCTCGACCGAAAAGCACGAGCGCAGCGTACAATAAAGCGCCTACTGGGATCGCAATGATGACATATAACAACGCCGAGCCTCTTGAGCTAACCAAACCGTCAATGAGCAACCATGGCGTGCCAATAAAAGCGCCCATGATCACACTTGCGATAAAACAGACGATCGGCGTACGCCACTGCACTGAATACGGCAGAGTACGCTGTGACAACCAAACATTGACCAGCCAAATCAACGCATACACGATGATGGTCGCTATCGCCGCACCTGAAATGCTAGCTGTCTGTGTTAGCCACATATTCAGCATTGCTTTAATCAATACAGCACCAATAATGATATAAGCCGCCATGCGGGCTCGACCAATGCCTTGTAATATTCCTGTCGTCAAGACGGAAAAAGAAGTAAACAGACTGCTTACGCTGAGGAGAGCAATGGCTTCACTACCACTTGCATCCTTGAATAAGGCGATATTCACCGGTACGACAAGAGCCACTAGCCCCACGGCAGCCGGCCAACTGATTAAATGAGCCATATTTAAAGACCGTGTAACAAATAGTTTCGCTTCACCATCATTATTTGTGGTGAGCGCGCGCGTAATCCGCGGAATCAACGGTAAAATAATCGCACTCGAAAAGACCGTCGCAATCTGCACGAGGGTCACCCCACGCCCATAGAGAGAGTACAATATACTAGGATCACCATCGAGGGCATTCGGGATCGTCATTGAATCGACTAAGTTCAATAAAGCCATCGTCAACGTCCCGACCGCAACCGGAAGCGACAAGCTTAAAATTCGTTTTGACCAACTCAAGAAACGCGCCACCGTATATGGCTCCTCAGCATGTGGGCGAAAAGGTGAGCGAATCCACGTCCAACGCAAGTAAAAGAGTGAGACCACTACACCAGCGATCGAGCCGGTCATCACATACCCTGCCAACGTTGACACGTCTGTACCTAATTGTACAAAGACGTAAGCTGCGATCAAGGTCACGCCAGCCCGAACAAATTGCTCAAACATTTGTGAAAAAGCTGTCGGCCTCATATCATCGAAGCCTTGAAAAAAACCGCGATATACGGCCATATATGGGGCGACGAGCAGTGTAACGGAGACGACCGCAAGAGATAGCTGAGCCGTATCATTCCAAAACCACTTCGCAAACGGGCCTGATAAACTAA
The DNA here is from genome assembly GCF_011058155.1 of Litoribacterium kuwaitense. Lineage (NCBI taxonomy): Bacteria > Bacillati > Bacillota > Bacilli > Caryophanales > Bacillaceae > Litoribacterium > Litoribacterium kuwaitense. The sequence goes on from NZ_JAALFC010000011.1 coordinate 47,912, forward strand.
ACATCAACGAAAAGGTGACAACGCCAAAAGCAAGCGCCAAAATGGAAGCTGTCGCAAAAATATCTCGGACGCTGGACGAATGACCTTCAGCCCGCGCTTCCGAGATCAGCTTGGATATCGCAATTGGAATTCCGGCCACTGATAAAATGAGTGCCACCATATAAAAAGGATAGACGAACCGGAAAATACCAAACACTTCATCGCCAGCAATGTTTTGCAACGGGATGAGAAAAACACTGCCCAATACTTTTGAGACGAGCGTCGCCATTGTAATAATAAGCGCACTTTTTACAAATGACGGCGTACTCATAAGGCAGACCTTTGTTTTTGCTCACGTTTCACAGTTAGCACAAATTTAGGGAGCGCGAGCATACGGCGCCACCGCGAGGGCTGCTTACACAAACGATAAAACCATTCTAAGTTTGCTTTTCTAAAGATTAACGGTGCCCGTGGCATTTTTCCAGTCAACGTATCAAAGCTACCGCCTACACCAATAAATACCCCTTTTTCCACGTAAGGGAGTGCTGTAGCAATCCAGTTTTCCTGACGCTCCATTCCTAAAGCGGCAAGCACAAGATCAGGCTTGGCAGCTTGAACGTCAGCAATCACCTGTTCATCATCGATATCAAAATAGCCATTGCGCCAACCCGCAATCGTGATACCTGGATAGAGCTTTTCCACTTCCCCAACTGCTTGCTCAATCACTTCCTGCTGAGCACCAATCATATAAACCGAGCGCCCGTGGGCTGCGCATTCAGCAAGTAAGCGATGCATTAGATCGTAGCCGGCGACCCGCTCCGGCAACGGGTCACCAATCATTGCGCCGCCTTCACGACACCAATGCCATCGGCTGTGATGAAATCGGCTTCTTGAATTCGCTCAAAAAAGCCTGTTTTTCCCGCGCATGCATGACAAACTCCGGATTCGCTGTAACGACAAACGTTTTTTCTTCGTTCAACAGACGCTTTTCCAATGTCGTCACCATCTCATCCATCGTCGCCTTCGCAAATGGAACTTCTAGTATGTTTACCGTTTCCATATCTCTCACCTAACTCTTCTTTTTCCCTTTTAGATCATGGCTCAATGATATCAAGCGCGTCGATATCCTTCCCGCCGAGGAATTTGTCCGCCTGGTACATGCGCCCAGCGATCTTTTGCCCCCAATAAGGGTCTGACGCATACACGACATTCATGCCGCCCTTTTTATTTCCGAGATATTCGCCGTTAAAATACGTCCCTTCCGCATCCGTCAAATAGCGTTCTGACACGTAAGACGCAGCAAAATCAATATTGGCTTCCATTGACTCAAAAGCCATCGCATTTTCATTCGGATTCACGTCATAAGCTCGCAAACCATACAAATTATTTTTTTCTCGAGCAATAGTACTCGTTCCCCAATTGCTCTCATGAATCGCATGGGCAAGCAGATACAATGCATTTACTTCATACGTGTCTTCAGCTTCCTTAAACACCTCTCCTAAGCCGATTAAAGGCGATTCAGGCTTATGCTCTTTAACGTATCGGTCTAACTCTTCCGCAGAGTAGGCCGATTCTGAGCGAAGGGGCATAAAGGAAAAATACTGATAAAATGTGTCGTCGCTAAACGTATAACCGTCCCAGCTAAACGCTTTGTCGCCTTCATTAATAAAGGAAGGGGCCTCGCCGTACAAATATTTTACATAACTCCCGTTAATATATAAATAATGTACGAGATTTCCATCTTCGTTCGTGTAGTATGCCCTTTCTTTAACGAGCGATGCAGGGATTAAAGTCACATCATGTAAATTCACTGAGCCATCCAGCCCTTGCAGCATCACATCGACCCGTTCCTCGCCAGGGGACAGCAATTTCATTTCCGTACCTGGGGCAACGTATGTAATTTGCGCTCCATTCCCGTCTTTATTATCTTCAGATGGGGCATAAATGTATGTCAGTCCTGAACTAACAGCAAGACCTTCCGAAATCCAGACAACTTTGTCACCTTCGTAAATCGCTTCTGCACCTTCATCTTCAGCTAATTCGAGGGCTTCTTCCCAAGAGGTAAACACATCAGAGTAGTCTGCCTGACCGTCATCGTCGAAAGAAGCGACGCGAAACTCACCTTGTTTTGGTTCCGGTGGGTCAGCAGGTTCCTCTTTGTCAGCTTCTGCTTCTTGCTCTCTTTGTTCCGCTGCTTCTTTTTCTTTCTCAGCCTCTAGCCTTTCTTTTTCAGCTTGCTTTTCTTTCTCTATGCGCTCAATTGCTTCAAGCATTCGATGAATAAAAGTTGCTGCTTGACCGCGTGTCGCTGTGTCTTTCGGCAGAAAACGACCATCCTTATTCCCAGCAACGATGCCTAAAGAGACCGCGTGGCGAACATTTAATGGATATAAAATATCATCACGGTCAGTGAACGTTAGCGTGGCAGCTTCTGGCTCAATGTCCTTGTATTGCACGCCACGATCGATCATCACAGCGATCTCTTCACGTGAAATGGGCCGCTCCGGCTGAAATGATTGCTCGTCAACGCCGGTCACAATGCCCGCTGAAGCAGCCATAGACACCTCATCGAACAAAGGATGGCTGTTTGAAACATCAGAAAAGCGTGCATCACCTTTAGGTAACGCTAGCGCTCTTGAGATAAAGGCAGCAAACTCAGCTCTTGTCACCTGCTGATCGGGTCTAAACTCTCCATGGCCATATCCATTCATAATGCCCGCTTCTTGTAAATCACGAATTTCCACTTCAAAATAATGTCCTGAGACATCATCTGCGCCCTCAGCGTGCAGCGGGGTTGCAAGCACAAGTCCCGCAGCGAGCAGCCACTTTTTTTTCATTTCCCCACACCCTTATGTTTTTCTCTTTTTAAGGCATCCAAGTGATCTTTTGCACATCAGGATCCTTTGTTTGTAACAGGAGGGCACGGTATACCATCACGGCCATGTCACTTCTAGTGACCGTCTGATGAGGATTAAACTGCTGGTTACTTCCACCTTTAATGACAGATGCTTCATATAATGCACTGACCGCATGACCATACGTCGAATTTGCGACGACATCTGTAAATGGCAGGTCATTCCCAGCCTGTAGGTTAAAGGCGCGTTGAATCCAGACAGCAAACTCTCCCCTCGTCAAATGTTTTTGCGGATAAAATCGGTGCTCAGCATCTGCCTGAATAACCCCTTCACTCACAAGACCATTGACAGCAGGGGCATAGTAATCATCTTTCTGCACGTCAGCAAACAAACTGTTCTTTCCTTGGCCTGTCAGCTCCATCGCTCTCGTCAGCAAGATGGCACCTTCTGCACGTGTTGCTTTCTCATGTGGTCTAAACCGCGCATCTCCTGTCCCTCTGACCATTGTTTCGTTTGCCAATACGCGAATTGCGTCGGTAAAATATTGATCGTTTTTTACATCTGAAAAGGGAGCTTTCAAGGTCGTGGGTGGGCCTAATTCTCCTGTAATCTCTACACGTGACGCCGTTTCCTCGTCAACACCTATGAGATAGGTTGTCTCTTGCTGCATGGAGGTTTTCGGTAAAAGCGCAGCTGTTTTCAATGATAATGGTTCTAGAGAAACATCAACACCGTCGCCACCTAACTCGACAAGAGACACCTCTTCCTCTTCCATCATGCTCCAATTGGAAGGATGGTCAGAGTGAAGTAAAAATGCTTTTCCCGCACTGCCTTGCAAAGCCGTGATGTCTTCACCTTCCAAATCCCATTGCCGTAAAAGCGCGTCCTCGTGTGCTTTGAATAATTCTTCACCTTGCGCAGTCTCAACATCTGGGGTAACGCCTACTTCATCAATCGGTGCACCACTTGGTGAATAAAAACGCGCGACCGTCAGCTTAATGACACCGCCATTATCTAATGGGAAGATCGTCTGCACCGTACCTTTCCCAAACGTGTTCGTTCCATATAGTACACCGTCACCTTGCTCTTTCACAGCAGCAGCCAATACCTCAGATGCACTTGCCGATTGACCATTGATCACTAAAAACACAGGCGGCTTAAACGTTTGATCCTGCTTAGCTGCAAAATAAAGGTCTTGGAAACCTTCTCTGTCCTCAGTCATCACTGCTTCCATGACACCTGGGAACAAGCCGGCTACTTCTTGGGCCACATTTAAATAACCGCCACCGTTATCACGAATATCAACAATATATTGCTCGACCGGCCCCATCGCTTTCATCGCTGCTTTCATTTCATTTGCTGACTGTTCATTAAAGCTGTATAAATGAAAATAACCGATGTCTCCACCTAGCACTTGATAGTCTACGGTCGGAACAGAAATTTTCGCACGAAATAATGTAAACGTAAGCGTCTCATCGGTGCCTTCTCTAGAAACAGTCACTTTCAGCGACGTTCCTGGCTCGCCTTGAAGCAGACTGGAGGCCTCATCCGACGATTTGCCTTCCAAGGTGACACCATCCGCTGTCGTTAAAATATCACCGGCTTTAATTCCCGCTTCGGCTGCGGGTGTTTGCTTAAACACTTCTACGATCTCAAGACCTTTTTCGTGCGGAGATACTGAGACGCCAATTCCTGAAATGGCGCGGTCTATACTCCCGACAAATGATGAAAAGTCCTTGGGGGATAAATAAACAGAGTATTCATCAAGACCATCCATGATGCTCTGAATGCTGTCTCGTTCCAAAATTTCAGGGTCGACCTGATCGACATAATAATCTTTGACGTAGGTGCGCACTTGCTCTAATGACTGGTCTTGTGCCTCTGTCCATTGTGGAATTAATACAGAAAAGACCAAGGCCATAAAGACGGCCAGCTTCCATGTTCCCCTCAAAAATGTTCCTCCCTTGATTCATTCTCTGATTCTATTTCCCACACTTCCCCCAAAAACAACCATATTTCTACATTTATCGTTTTCTATCATACATGATATACTATAATGAGCCTCAATGTAAGGAGCGAATTGAATGCTTGACACATTAAAACGAATTCTGGGGTCTGAGCAACAGCGTAAGCTCAAATACTATGAAAAGCGTGTACAAAGAATCAATGCTATGGAAGACGACATCGCACGATTGACCGATGACGAGCTTCGGCAAAAAACGCTGCAATGGAAAGAAGTCATTGAAGGGATTCGCCGCTATAAACAAGGAATAGAAGCGATTCAAGAGGAAGCTTTTGCGGTCGTACGCGAAGCTTCTAAACGAGTGCTTGGAAAACGTCATTACGATGTCCAACTTATTGGAGGTTTCGCACTGCTTGACGGAAATATTGCCGAAATGCCGACAGGTGAAGGAAAGACGCTCGTCGCTTCCTTACCAAGCTATGTGAAGGCATTGGAAGGACAAGGCGTTCATGTGATTACCGTCAACGAATACCTCGCCCGCCGAGATTTTGAAGAAATTGGCAAAATTCATGAATTTCTCGGCTTGACAGTCGGCTTAAATGTGCCGATGATGGACCGTGGTCAGAAAGCTGAAGCATACCAAGCCGACATTACATACGGTCTCGGCAATGAATTCGGCTTTGACTATTTGCGCGACAACCTCGTCAATGACATGTCGCAAAAAGTGCAACGGCCCTACCATTTCGCCATTATCGACGAAGTGGACTCAGTGTTAATCGACGAATCGAAGACGCCACTGATTATTGCTGCCAAAACGACTGTCAGCGCCCAGCTTCATCACGTCTGTGCGATGCTGGCAAGACGATTTGAACAAGACGTGCATTTTACCTTTGATCTCCTGTCGAAAACGACAAACCTCACCGACGACGGCATTCAAGAAGTCGAAAAAGCCTTTGGTGTTGACAACCTATATGATCTTGAGCACCAAACGCTCTATCATTACACGATCCAAGCATTAAGAGCTCGGGTGATGTTTAAAAAAGATGTCGACTACATTGTCAAAGATGACAAAATTTTGCTCGTCGATATGTTCACAGGAAGAGTCATGGAAGGACGTACCCTGTCCGATGGATTGCACCAGGCAATTGAAGCGAAGGAAAAAGTCACTGTCACAGAAGAAAACAAAACAACCGCATCAATTACTGTGCAAAACTATTACCGAATGTATCCGATGCTTGCCGGTATGACCGGAACGGCCAAAACCGAGGAAAAAGAGTTCCGTGAGCTTTACGGCATGGACGTCATCCAAATTCCGACGAACCGGCCAATCATTCGTAAAGACAATAAAGGCAACGTCTTTCTAACCAAAGAAAACAAATATACAGCGATGTTGCAAGAAGTGAAAGAACGTCACGAAAAAGGGCAGCCTGTGTTGGTTGGGACGACGTCGATCATTCAGTCAGAAGAGGTCGCTTCCTACTTAGACAAAGAACAGATTCCTTACCAAATATTAAATGCGAAAAGCGTGGAGCAAGAAGTCGAGATGATTGCCAACGCCGGACAGCTTGGACAAATTACAATTGCGACCAATATGGCTGGTCGCGGTACTGACATTCTCCTCGGCGATGGCGTCGCTGAGCTCGGCGGGCTTTTCGTCTTAGGTACAGAGCGTCACGAATCGCGGCGGATTGATAACCAGCTCAAAGGGCGGAGCGGACGCCAAGGAGATCCTGGAGAATCAACCTTCTTTGTCTCTGTAGAAGATGACATTATCCAACGCTTTGCAAGCGAAGAGCTTGAGAAAAAGAAAGACGGCTTTACGCTGAACGTCGACGGAAAAATTTTAAATAAAGATATTTACGATTTCATCGATCGCGTGCAGCGCATTTCTGAAGGAAGCAACTACAGCATCCGCGAGTATACGTTAAAGCTTGATGACGTCATCAATGAACAGCGAAACGTCGTTTACCAGCTACGCGACCGTTGGCTTGCGTCAGAAGACCTTCTCAAAGACTTAATGCCTCTCGTTGACGGTCACTTTGACAATATCATGAAAAAATATTGTGCCGAAGACCTTTTACCAGAGGAATGGGATTTGCAAGGCTTAAACTTCGAGGTAAACCAATGCCTCGCCGATACGACTTTTGAGCCTGAGCTAACGACGATCGAAGACCGTGAAGATCTCATGAAGCAACTAAATGACACGACTGAAGCCTATAAAGAACGACTGAAGCCGTTCCTTCAGAACGAAGAATTAACAGGCGCTATGAAACGTGCCTGCTTGTCTGCGGTCGATCACCATTATATTCGCCACCTTGAGCAGATGACTCGCCTCAAGGAAGGGATTAGTATGCGCAGATACCAGCAGGAAGACCCAATGCGTTTGTATCAAAACGACGGCTTTGAATTGTTCACGATGATGTACCAAAACATTGAACGCGATGTGACGCGGCAGCTTGCGATCGTCGCCAACCAACTTTTTGAAGCTCAAAAGTCAGCGAAAGCGGCGGCGGAAATTGCTATGCCGGAAGCTGAATCACTGGAAACTGTCGAAGGAAAGTGAGGAATTGGAATGCTCCCATTCTTTAAAAACAAAAAAAATAAGCCGATTGAGCGAAAAGGAAAAGAACGCTCTGTCAGCTCAGATGACCTGAACATTGAAAAACAAGCAACACCTAATCGTAACGAACCGGTTCAAACAAAGCTCTCCTTTCACCCGCAGTGGAAGCTGCAGGATGAAGAGAAATACGTGTATCAATTTATGAGCAATGACTTGCCGGCGCTTCAACCGAATCAAATCTCGATGGCCGGAATCGACTTGCAAGTGAACCGGAAAGACGTCGGCGTCACAGCGTTCGTCCGCAACAGCTTAGCGTATGACATCGGACTTCCGAAAATGGGCGTTTACTTGTTGGATAAAGACGAAAACCAGCTTGGTCATCGTGTCTTTGACTTAGCCCGCCTCGGCCGCCTGCCTGCGGAAAGTGATCGCCCTTGGCTCTTTACGTTTCGCGATGCGGACTTGAACGTGCCAAAAGATGAGCTTCCTTCTTCCGGTTGGGCACTTGCCTTTGATTTAAAAAAGCCCGAGGAAAAGCATACGCTAGAGCTTCACCCTGAATGGAGACAAAAACTCATTCGGCCGCACCAGCGTAAACTGAAGGAATTCGTTGAGGAAAATCCACCGGCAAAAAACCAGATTAGCTTTACTGGTTTGAATGCTGAGTATAAGGAAAACGGCGATTTAAATGTGATGCTCCTTATCCATAATGGCACGTCAAAAGACTTAGTCATTAAGGAGCTTCCAATCCGAATCGTCGATCGTGAAGGAAACATCATTGCTGAAGCCGGCTTTTCGATGGAAGAATTTCCGATCGGTGCCCATCGCAGTAAGCCATGGTCCTTCTCCTTCACAAAACGCGTTCAACATATCGAGAATGCTGACCTCACAGGCTTCCGCGTGACCGCCGTTCCACAAAAAACAGCGGATGCGGAGGCAAAAGCTGAAGAAGAATAGCAGCAGAACCGCAGACATTAACAACACCGGCTGTTTACTGGACAGTCGGTGTTTATGCCTTTTGACAATCGCCCACACGATCTTCCTCATTTAGTCAAACTCACACACCCACGGCAAGCGATGCCATAAAGGTTAGAAACAGTTTGCATTACAGTGCAACTTCATTGATGAATCTAAAAAAACATCTAGCCGATCCCCATCTTTTTACAAATCAAAACGAATATTTCTTAAATAAACGAGCATCTTAGCGCATGCTTTTTACACGGCAGAACATGATATGTGAAACGCCGTTTTTTCCCTCTGTATGATAAGTTAGAGAAAGATCGGGTTAAAAGAACCCGCCACAAGTGAAGGGGTGTGTCTTGCCATGGGAATGCCACGAACCGAAAGGACCAATGAGGCCTGGACAGCTTGGCCTTTCTTTTGGTTTACGTTTGTTTTGCTCGCTAAACTGATTTTCATCCGTTCAACGTTATTTTCACAAGTCAATATATTACAAAGTGTTTGGGTTGAGATAGGCTATGTGTTGGCGATCCTTGGGATGGTCGCGATGATACGCTGGCGCCCTGTCAAATGGACGCTCTTTGTCATCGTGAATCTCATTATGAGTGTTTTTTTATTCTCTGTCGTCGTTTATTATAACTACTCCGGCTATATTGTTACGTATCACGCGTTAAGCCAGATCAACCAAGTCGGCACTGTCGGTGACTCCGTCGCCTCTTTAATTCGTCCAGAATACTTTTTATTATTTATCGACTTTGTTCTATTGCCCATTATCATTCTCATCATTCGCTCTGCCAATAAACGGACTGATCTTTTGCAAACGAGCACGTCACGCTGGTTTTGGCTGATCCCGGCTACAGGTATCGTCATCATCGCGATCAATCTCACCACTTATTCAAACCAATTCATCCCAGATACCGCCGTCGCAGCTGAAAAACAAGGGCTGATTACGTATGAAGTGCTCGCCTTTGCCGATGGCAGCAGTGAGCTTGCGCTTGCGATTGAAAATAAGGAAGAAATGATCGAAACCATTCAGGAAATCAAAGACCCGCAGCAAGCCTTTGCTTCTTACAATGCTTCACCAGAAGAACGAAACTTATTCGGCGCTGCCGAAGGACGCCATATTTTTGTCCTGCAGCTCGAAGCCTTTCAGCAATTCGCTCTTGGACTGGAAGTAGACGGAAAGCCTGTGACACCCTTCCTTAATGACTTATTAAAAGAAAGCTTTCATTTTCCTAACTTTTATCAGCAGGTTGGCCAAGGGAATACGTCCGACGCCGAGTTTTTACTGAATACGTCCATTTATCCGCCCGCTTTTCAAGCGGCGTCAGAAACATACAGCAACAAAGATTTACCAAGCTTGCCTAAATTGTTAAAAAGGCAGCAAAACTATCAGACATTGACCTTTCACGCCAACGACGTGTCCTTTTGGAGCCGAAATGACATGTACCCTGCTCTCGGCTTTGATGAATATTACGACATTTCCTTTTTCGGCGACGAAGATGTCATCGGCATCGGCCCGTCAGACGACGTGCTCTACTCGAAGGCGATGCCCGAACTAGTAAAAAAAGCGGATAACGGTCAGCCGATCTACGCGAACTTTATTACGCTGTCCAGCCACCACCCGTTCCGCATTCCGCAATCTAAGAAGCCAATGGAAATGCCTGAAGACATTCAAGGTACGATTGTCGAAGATTATTTACAATCAATTCATTACACGGATCAAATGATCGGAAAATTCGTCGAGCAGCTTAAAGCAAACGGGCTGTGGGAAAATAGCCTGCTCGTCATGTACGGCGATCATTTCGGTTTACAGCAAAAAGCGATCGAACAAAAAGATATTGAAGCCATCGATCACCTGCTTGACCGACCGTACACAGACGTCGATCGCTTTAACATTCCGCTCATCATGACAGCGCCAGGCATTACCGACGGACAAACCATTGAATTAACTGGCGGGCAGATCGACATTTTCCCTACGATCGCCAACCTTGTCGGACTGCACACTGACCAGCATGTCATGTTCGGTCAAGACTTGCTCAACACGAGTAGCAACCTGCTCGGCATGCGCTACTACATGCCCCTCGGCTCCTTCTTTAATGACGAAATCATGTTTCGTCCCGAAGAAAGCTTTGCTGACGGGGAAGCTTATCGGTTAGAAACTACCGAGGAAATGACAGACTTCGCCGAGTACAAAAGCGACTACGAACGCATCCTCCAGCTCCTACAGCTTTCTGACGCATACGCAGACAGCCTGCCAGAGCAACAGTAGAAAGCTGGCGGCTGTCCTACAGAGGATGGGATGGCATAACTAAAAAAAGCCCCTCGTGATAAGATTGACAGCATGTCTGGGGGCCCTGCATTTTCGTGAAACTCATGTCTACGTTCAATGTCGCAGCTTTTTCATTTTCATGTCAGCACAAGATGTTTAAGCGGTCCCCTGCCACCAAGTGGTTAGGGGGTGCTTTTGGTTGGGGTCAGCGTACAGCGAAAACGTTCTGTCCCGGGATACTGCTCACCTAAAGATGTACTCGTAAAACCGCATGCTTCGTAAAATCGAACCGCTCCTTGATCCGTCTGCGCTACAATTACATCTACGTCGTCTTTCAGAGCAATCCATTCGATCATTTTGCTCCCAATTCCCTCGCCGCGCTCTTCAGGTGCAACAGCGATATGCTTGATTTCACACTTGCGCGATTGCAGCACAAAGCCGATGCAACCAACAACTTTGGCATTTTTCTCATAGCCAAACAAATGATGATTCGCCAATGACATATACGATCGATAAGCGCTGTTCACCCTCGTGCTCGACGTAGCATAGGACAACAATTCCTTAATAGACGCTGAAGGTTTGGAACCTATGATCTGTATCATGAGAGGTCTTCCTTTCTTATGACATACCCTCCGGAAGTGTTCGCTTCTGAGGTGAGGCATTGTCTCTTGACCCCAATAGCGCTTTTCACTTGTACATCTGTCAGTTTAACAAGCTAAGTAAAAACGTGCTTCAATCGTTTCAGTCAGTTGTTCAGTCAGCTTGATGAGACGAGTTACACTGGGCGATCGTCCTCAAAGCCATTCTGACGCAAAATATATAAGTACACTTGATCATCAACAGGATTCACGTAAGCCATCGAATAAAAGTTCAGTTTCCCTTCCTTCCAGGCGATAAAGAGATTGATGCACAGCTGCTCATTTAAGAGACCTTTCTCATCGATGATATGACCAGGGAGATTTGATTTGTATCCTGGTGGTCAAGCGCTTGTTCGTTTACACAATCCTTTTGTAGAAAAAGAATTTGTCTCCGTCGCTGATGAGCTTACATTTGCCCAGCCTTATCGGGAGGACTTCTTAAACTATATTAAAACATTGAATCCCCACGATCTAGACACGATCGACATAAATCTCCTTGAAGAAGGCGGCTATAAGAAAAAGCTCGGCGATATGTTATTACGCATTTCTTACCACGAATCTGTTCACACAGGTCAGCTGTTAGATTATATGCGAACAATGAATGTTGACCGTCCGCATATATGGGATTAATCGTCGATATGCCCAAATGTGGCATAACGGAAACAAAAAAATACGTTGCCCCAATCAAACAATGCTCACTACTTAAAGACGTCCAATCAATCGTTTATTAACATCTATTACGTGGCACTCTGAAGAAAGGAGCTCCCCCCTTTGAGTGGCAGCTCCTTTCATACGGATGACTTGAGTAGAATATTCAAACCTAAGCATGTTGAAGCACAATTATACCTTTTTGCAACAACAAAGCTCTATCATCATTCTCTGTTTTTTTAATTGTCATGACAGCTTATTCAAGATTGACTCACTACATGGTCTAATATTGCTTTCGGTTCCCTTCCTGTAATGAGCTTCACTCCGTCTGTATACCCTTCTTCGCGTCCTGTTAATTCATTGATGAGTAATTCTCTCCAATACCTTAACCGAGGCTCAGATTCACTATCATTCGCTAAATTTGCGGTTTCGCCTGAATCCTCTAACAGATGAAATAGTTGTTCTTCTCCAGTTTGCGAATACCATATATATTTCTCTTTTCCATTAGTCAAGTAGTGATGAGAGTCTCGTCCATATGCATGCTCGCCGTGAATATAATCCCGCCATTCTATTTCTTCATTTGAGCACAACGGCAGTACACTCTGACCATCTACACAATCAGGAATATCCACTTGAGCAGCATCGAGTAACGTTGGCATAATATCTCTGAGCTCAACGACATCTTCGACCGCTTTATTTTTCGCAATATTTAATACATTACCAGGGTCTGAGAGAATAAAAGGTACCTTTGCACTTCCTTCATATGGCAGTGCTTTTCTAAATTTATTGTGATCTCCAAGCATTTCTCCATGGTCGGAAACAAATAAAAAGACCGTATTATGTAAAACGCCATGCTCTTGCATTGAATTTAAAAACCTTCCGATCTGATAATCAATGTGTGTAATGAGCGCATAATATGCGGCTTGCGCTCGCTGTAAACGATGCTTAGGCACAATGCCTTTTAAAGTTACAGGGTCTAACCCAGCCCGGGTGGGATCTTCTGTTTCAGCCCAATCGCCAACGACTGGTTCTGGTAAATCGAGATCCTTATACATATCAAAAAAAGCTTGTGGGGGATCAAACGGCGGGTGTGGTCGAACAAAGGACATTTTCAAGAAAAATGGTTTCCTCGGATCACGCCGTCTTAAAAAATCGATCGACTCTGACACGACCCAATTTGTCGGATGAAGTGCGTCTGGGAGATGCCAAGGACGCGCTACGGTTGACGAGTTACAATCAAGTCCAAGGTCATTCAAATCGGCCTGCGCTCCAGCTTGTTGTTTTAACCATGGTAAATAATCGTCTCCACTGTAATTGAATGAATCAATTTCAGAATTACTTTGCTTGAAACGACTATAATGTAAATACCCATCATGAAGAACAACATTATGGAAGCCACAAAGGTTTCTTGCTGGATACACGTGCATCTTTCCAACAGCTTGCGTATGATAGCCTGCCTGTGCTAATTCACCTGGAAGCGTGTGTTCATAATCCCAAGAAACTTTATCTACATATCCGACTCGCCCATTCGCAGTCTGAGACATCCCTGTGAGAACGGCTGCTCTTGCAGGAACACAAGTAGGCGTTGCAGAATAGGCGTTTTTAAATAGGACACCTTGCCTTGCCAGTTGGTCTAAGTTTGGCGTATCCACTACTGGATGGTCTAATATGCTTAAACAATCGGCTCGCATTTGGTCAACCATCATTAATACGACATTAGGTTTCATGCATTGCAACGACCTTTCTATTTATAGTCAATACGAGAACAAAATGGCATCCTCGGATTTTATTGAATATTAACATAATATCTGTTGGAATGACAACGTTTGCAGTTGCTTTACACGCCTTTATGTTTTCAACTACCATCAATGACCGCTTTACAATGTAATTGACCTTATTTGGTAAATTTATAAACACAAGCAGTCTCAAAGTGATGATGGATTTAGATCATCATTGTTTAAATCGCTTGCAGTTTAGTGTAAAACCTACGACAGGTTATTCAAGATTGACTCATTAAATGGCTTAATATTGCTTTCGGTTCCCTTCCTTTAATGAGTGAAACTCCGTCTGTATACCCTTCTTCGCGACCTTTTAATTCATTAATGAGTAATTCTCTCCAATACTTTAATCGATTCTTATATTCGATATTACCTGCTAAATTTACGGTTTCACCTGAATCCTCTATCAAATTAAATAGTTGTTCTTCTCCAGTTTGTGAATACCAAATATATTTCTCTTTTCCATTGGTTAAGTAGTGATGCGACTCTATTCCACGTGGATGTTCCCCGTGAATATAATCACGCCATTTCATTTTCTCATTTGCGCACAAAGGCAGTACACTCTGACCATCTACACAATTGGGAATCTCTACCTGCGCCGCATCGAGTAACGTTGGCATAACATCTCTTAACTCAACGACATCTTCGACCGTTCGATTTTTCTCAACATTTAATATATTTCCAGGATCTGAGAGAATAAACGGCACTTTTGCACTTCCCTCATAAGGAAGAGCTTTACTAAATTGATTGTGATCTCCTAGCATTTCTCCATGATCTGAAACGAATAAAAAGACTGTATTTTTTAAAACCCCATGCTCTTGCATTGAATTTAAAAATCTTCCTATCTGATAATCGATGTGTGTAATAAGCGCATAATAAGCGGCTTGAGCACGCTTTAAACGATTTTTTGGGACAATTCCTTTTAATACAACAGGACCAAACCCATGACGTTCGTCGTCTTCTGTCTCAGCCCAATCACCAATGACTGGTTCTGGTAAGTCTACATCCTTATACATATCAAAAAAGGCTTGTGGAGGGTCAAACGGCGGGTGCGGTCGTACAAAGGACATTTTCAAGAAAAATGGTTTCCTCGGATCACGCCTTCTTAAAAAATCGATTGACTCTGACACGACCCAATTTGTCGGATGAAGTGCGTCTGGGAGATGCCAAGGACGTGTCACGGTTGACGAATTGCAATCAAGTCCAAGGTCGTTCAAGTCCGCTTTTGCTCCAGCTTGTTGTTTCAACCATGGTAAATAATCGTCTCCACTGTAATTGAATGAATCAGCTTCTAAAATATTATGCTTAAAACGACTATAATGCATATACCCATCATGAAGAACAACATTATGAAAGCCACAAAGGTTTCTAGTCGGATACACGTGCATCTTTCCAACAGCCTGTGTGTGATATCCTGCTTTTGCTAATTCACCTGGAAGCGTGTGTTCATAATCCCAAGGAACTTTGTCTACATATCCGACTCGCCCATTTGAAGTCTGAGCCATCCCTGTGAGAACAGCTGCTCTTGCAGGAACACAAGTAGGCGTTGCAGAAAAGGCGTTTTTAAATAGGACACCTTGCCTTGCCAGTTGATCTAAGTTCGGTGTATCCACTACTGGATGATCTAATATGCTTAAACAATCGGCTCGCATTTGGTCAACCATAATTAATACGACATTAGGTTTCATGTATTGCAACGACCTTTCTATTCATAGTAAATTCGAAAAAAACTCTGATTTTATTGAATATGAACTTATTATGTCTTTAGATAACAACATTTCCAACTTGTTCACACCCCGCAAATTTATGATGGGTTCAGATCATAGCGTTGATTTGCCCATGCTCCTTCTGGAAGTGGTAAAGAATTACTTCTCAACAACGGATCATCGGTATGCTCCATCCATTGTTACGGGCTAATTTTCAGCGATGATTATACAAAGCTTAATCCTATTGAACAAGCAACCTTTCTTGCATTTGCTTATCTTGTACTTCACTTATACACATAATGAAAATGTACTTTCTCCTTCACCTCACTCTTTCTTAAAGAGCAGCTCATCATCCTGCTCATACCCTGCTTTTTCATAAGTGCTGATGGCTGCCGCATTGTCCCTACCCGTAAGGAGCTTAATCTCTGAGACACCTTGTGACTTTAAATCATCTTCCAAAAATGCCAATAACCTTGTTGCTATCCCTTGCTGGTGGGCAGATGGCTCAACGTACATTTCTGTGATTTCTGCCTGACGTTCTTCGTAACAAAAGGAACGAAAGGTTTGGGCGCAGGCAAATCCGACGATATGTCCATCCTTTTCTGCAATCGTAATCCTTTCGCTGCTCGCTCGCATGCAGGCCACAATATCTGCTTCAAGCCTACGCTCACCGCCATTAAACATTTAATTTAGTCTTGCTAGCTCAAAGGCATCTTTTTCTGTTGCCAGTCTTATCATTACATCCATGGAAAACCTCCCTCAAGAAAAACATTCTAAAAGCCTAAGAATGTCTAACGATTTACGATGAATTGCTCACATTAGTCACTTCATGCAACGACAGCGGCGTGATCGTACCTTGATGAAAATATAGTTGCCATCGACCATCGATCAACTTCCAGATGGAGCTGCGAAGCGTATTGCGATGTCTCGTGTGATCAATCAAAAAATAAGTAGCTAAAACGACCTCTGATGATAATGGAGAGATGTCATAATGATGGATCGTCATGTCATTTAAGTTCACCCCAAAATCAAGGCACTGTTTTTTATCAACGAGATGACCTGAACTGCCGATTTCAAAAAAATCTTCCGCAAGAATGTGAGCTAATTTCTCACGGTTTTGACGAGCTTCTAGGCCTATGTGCTGCTCTTCCAGTTCTCGTAATTGTTTCTGTAAATCCATGATCGCTCCTCCTTTTTTCACCAACTTGATCGGTCTCTCATTCATCTTTTTTCTGTTTCGTAACTGGGGGCTGTTTGTTTCACGTCGAAGAGCATGAGAAGCCGTGATCCGCTGTTTTCTTTACTTCACTAGCTCATGTTCTTTGCGATAACCGAACAACCTAGCGCCTAAAGCGACGATACGTTTAGGGTCTTTCGGTGCGACAATGCTGCAATCTTGATAGATCGCAGGGTACGTATGTTCTTTCGCTACGTTTTGAGCGACTGCCATATAGTTTTTGAAAGTCGCCGTACTGCCACCAACGATGATGTACTCGGGATTAAATGTGTGCATCATATCAACGAGGGCTAAGCCGAAATACATCCCTGCCCGGTTGACGACATTGACCGCGAATTCCTCATCGTTATCCAACGCTTGCAGTAAAGTTGCTATATCGCAATTGGCTTGCTTTAAAATACCATTCCCTCCAGAAAGATAGTTAAGGGTTTTCAGTTCCCCATTTAGCGGATAGACATTTGAGCCTAACTCACCAGCCCAGCCGTGTTTACCCATAATATGCAGCCCTTGTTCCCTCGCACTCATCGCAAAACCCGAGCCCGCCATAACCAAAACAATGCTTTCATCATTCGCATATTGCTCACTCTCACAAATCATAGCGGCCCTGACGTCGTTCACAAAATAACAATGACAATCTCCACGCTGAAAAAGCTCCGTCGTCATGCCTTCAAGATTGCGTAAATGGCTGCTCACAAGCGTGTCTCCATCTACTAAGCCGACGACGCCCATCCCGATGCCTTCCGGTGTGAATGGTAAATCGTCAATAAAAGTATTCACTTGCTCGACAAGATATTCTTTCGTGACCCTCATTCCCGTAGGCACTGTTTTGTCAATATACTCACCGTCAAACTCCGCTGTCATTAACATTTTCGTTGACCCTTGATCGACGCCAATCCATCGGTTTAAATGACTCATCGTTTCGCTTCCTTTCTTCATCTATGATTTGGTCAGGCATTGTGATTTATCATCGTTTATAAACAACTTCACGATAAGGTACAAAATCAGCTTCTAATAAAACGTTTTTGCCATGTCGTTGTCTGTCCAATCATCCAACGCAATCCGTGTGATTCCTTGATCTCTTGCCAGTTCGGAAATAACGCATAGCAAACGCTCCGCATATCCCTTATTTCTTTCAGAAGGAAGAATGCCGATCTGATGGACAAAAACCGAGCGATATCCCTTCCTAAACGCATTCGTTGCAACGTCTCTAAACTCTATCCAACCGTAACCACAGGCTTCTTCCTCGTCCTCTATGAGCAAAAACACAACCTTTTCATTCTCCATTTGTTTTCTAAACGCTTCTTTTATCTTAATGAAGTCATAATCATTAAAATAATCCGGATATAAAGCGCGGTGCAATTTCTGGACTGACTTGTTTAGATGGACGATGAGTTCAAAGTCTCTTGTCTTGCTTAATTTCATAACGACCTGCCCGTCGTGCTTTTTCACGATTATAACGCTTTTTCGGCTCATTGTTTCAAACATTTCAAATTTTCATTTTAAAAAGATCGTTTCTATCAAGTATATACATTATAGAAAAGAACATCCATCCTGCACACACTGCACAGGTGGATGTTCTTGACGATCAATGCGCTTGATTCACGTCGGTAACTTCAACTCGCCGAGCTGAATACACCTTCGTAAAGCACCTTCAATCTCATCAGCCATCCTCATAAAGCCATAGTCATTCGGATGGACGCCGTCGACGGTGCATTCGTGCCAATGCTCGCCGAGGATCGTCGAGCCATCGAGGAAGGCAATGTGTCGATCTCCTTCTGCTTGCAAATAAGCGACCGTCTTCTCGGCGTAGTTCCGACGTTTTAAAAAGTCTTCGTGCTGTTCAGCCGTGAATTCATTGGCGTACCGGATGCGTGAGATGACGAGAATCGGGATCTGAGGATGGATTTCTCTGTAAAGCTTAATGAAAGGATAGAGCGTCTTTTTATATCTTTCTGCATCAACGTTGGCTTCGTAGTCAATGACGAGACAACCGGGTCTTTCGATGCCCCTAATCACTAAAGCGACTTCCTTTTCCCCTTTTCCACTGCCGGAAAAGCCGAGGTTGATCATCTCTAAAGGAATACGTCTGCTTAATAAGTTCGTATACGACATCCCCGGACGACTCGCACAGCCGCCTTGTGTGATCGATGTGCCATAAAACAACACCCGCTTGTCAGAGTGATAGGGGGTTGGCTCGGTGACTTCAGCACCTTCATCTAAACCAACCTTCACTTCTTCTACCCCTTGATACAACGGGAAGTTCAAGGTGACGTCAATCACTTCTTCTCTTCTTGCTTTTAAATCCACGAGTGTGCTCTCATAAAACGTATCATCAAGCGGGGGACGGGCGGCTGCGACGAAGCGTTGGTTTCCCGGCGCGCCAATATACATGTCAAAGCCGCATTGCCCGACGGCGGTCATATGATCCATATCCGCTTTTCCTGAAAGCTGTACTTGAATTGCAACACGTTGGGCATCTGTTTGAAAGCGAATTTGTCCGCCGGACGTGCAATTCGCAAGTTGGTCGACACTGTCAGGCAGCTTTTCCGTAGGGTTCCGTGGAAATCGACGATAGATACCTTCCTCTGTAAGCCAGGCAAAGCCGCTCACTTGAAATGGGTCTTGCTTCGGATCAAACCATTGCATCCATTTTCCTCCTCAGACGTTTCCTTACCCTTTCACCGCACCTAGTGTCGCACCGCGTAAGATCCATTTTTGGAAGAAAATAAAGACGACGAGGGATGGGATCATCGCGATAATAATACCGGCAAATAGTGTGACCCAGTCAGCCGAATACTCCATCAGCTTGTTCGCCTGATACATTTGCACACCAATCGTATATTTGTCTGGGTCACTTAAATAGATAAACGGCGAAAGGAAAGAGTTATAAAAATCGATAAACTTAAAGATCGCTACTGTGACAATTCCGGGGGTCGACAACGGCACGATGATCCGCCAAAACACTTGCCAGATCGATGCTCCGTCGAGAAACGCACTTTCCTCCACTTCTTTCGGGATCGACTTCATAAACCCTCCTAAAATCATCAAATAAAACACCGACTCGCCAAGGCTTGAAAGCAAAATCAGACCAGACAAGCTGTTCGTTAAGCCAAGGTCGCGCATGACGACATATTGCGGAACGAGGGCGTTAATGCCGGGCAAAAACAAAGACATCATAATGAGCCCCCAAATCAATTGTCTTCCTCTAAATTCGATTCTTGTCAAAGCGTATGCATTTAATGTCGTAAAAAACAGCCCAAGAACCATACTGCCGCCGACATAATACAGCGTATTTAAGAGTGCGTGGCCAAAATTGTATTCATTCCACGCGCGGGCGTAGTTGCTGAATTGTAATGATTCTGGCAATGCCCATATATCGGCAAAAAACTCCGGGTTGGTTTTCAACGATTCATACAACACCCACGTCAACGGGAAGATGATCGTCACTCCCCAAACGTAAAGGATTGTCCGAAAAAAAGCGTCACTGATGCCTCTCGTTTCCTTCACTGCGATCAACCTCCTTAATAGTCAATATTCCGTTTCTTCATGTATGTATCGACGATGATTTTAGCGGTAATCAAAATGACAAACAGCAGCATGCCAATCGCAGACGCATAACCGTAATTTCGGGTTTCTTCGCCAAATGCTAGATTATACATATACAGTCCAATTACATCGGTCGATCCGGCTGGTCCGCCATTTGTTAAGATGAGCATCATGTCAAAGCCTTTGACGGTTAATAAAATCAAAAATAAAATACTGACGCGTACGATCGGCATAATTGTCGGCAAGGTGATTTTAAATAATAAAGTCCAGTCACGAGCACCATCCATAATTGCCGCCTCATAATACGATTTTGGGATCGAATCCATCGCATTAACAAAAATAATGACGTACAGTCCGACGCTCCCCCAAACCCATGCCGGAACGACCGCCCATAACGCTGTCCTTTCGTCACCGAGCCAATAAAAGTTGCCGACGTCGAGGCCGATAAAGCGCCGCAGTTCATTTAACAGTCCGTAGTTACCGTCATAAATAAACTGCCAAAGAATTGCAATGACGACCGTAGACAGGATGTTCGGAAAGAAAAAGAGCAGCTTGAGCATTTTATTTTCTTTGTAGTTTTTATTCGACAGAAAATAAGCAAGGACGAGTGAAATCAAAATGACCGATACCGGGACGACCAACAGTAAAAATAAGTTGTGCGACAACGCACGCCAAACAAACTGGTCTTGAAACATCGACACAAAGTTTTGAAGGCCGACAAACTCAGGCTCCGTCATCCCGTCCCAATTTAGTAAAGAGTAATAGACCGATAGAATATTCGGGTATAAGGTGAACAGCAAATAACCACCGAATGGCGGTCCGATTGCGAGCAGCAAAAACAGGTTGCGCTGCACTTTTGCTTTAGCCAATATGCCTCGTTTGACTGGCTTTTTGACGTTTTTCGTACGTGGATAAACAGCCAATGCATTCAACTCCTTTACGGTAAGGAAATGGACGAAGGAGGGGGATTCCCTCCTCGAATGGTGCGATTTACTTTTGTGCAGTGATCGCTTCTTGGATCAGCTCTTCCATTTGTTCAAGCACTGGAAGCGGGTCCTTTTTTCCTAGGAATATATTCGAAATCGCTTCGTCACGGAGCTTATACGCCTGGTCATACGACGGATGCGTAATCGATACTGCACGGTAAGCTTTTCTTAATTGCACATTATTTTCGTCAATATATTTCAAAACGGATTTCGACGAGCTTAAAAGCTTCTCATACCGCTCTTCGTCATCAATAAAATCGTTTCTGATCGGCATCGCGCCGCCAAATTCAGCCGCCTTCTCTTGCGCGTCTAAAGTCAGCATCCAAAGAATAAACTCTTTCGCCCACTGTTTATTTAAGTCCGGCTTCGCTGCCCAAATGTAATAGCCATTGGTCGTTCCTTGGCGCATCCAGTTCTTCTGGTCTGGAGAATCGATAAAAGGAACGGACATATAGCCCCATTTAAACCCTTCAGGTGCAGAATTTTTCATTTCGTTTTCTACGTGGTGTCCGGTTGACACCATCGCGACGTCGCCTTGCAACACTTGCATTTGCGATTGGGTGTGGCTTAATGCTGGTAGACCTTCGTGGAAGTAGCCTTTTTGCCCAAGTTCATAGACTTTTTCCCAGCGCTCGATGTTTGCCGGATTTGTAAATACTTCTCCTGTATAGTTCTGATAGTCTTCTAGATACTCATCAACATTTCCATTCTTGTCGGCAATTTCGTAAGTTTCAACGTCGCCAAATGCCCAATCGTGATAATACGGATACATGCCTGGGAACGTGATCGGTGTAATGCCGTCGGCTTGAATTTGTTCAAGCAGCGCCGTAAATTCGTCCCACGTTTGCGGATTTTGATTCCAACCTTGTTCTTCAAATAAATTTTTGTTGAAGAAAAGCCCGCCGACACTTGCTAACGTCGGCATCGTATACGAGACGCCTTCAATGCGGTCGGAAGATTCATAAATCCCATTCATCATCAATTCTTTGACCGTCCCATCGGCATCGGGGATTTTTTTCTCCCAAACATCGTCTAATGGTTCAAGCTTCCCCGCTTCAGCTAACCCGACGACACCTCCGGAGGGCGCACGGTTAAACAAGTCAAACATTTCCTCGTCGTCTCCGGCTGAAATCCGCGTCGAAAGAACTTGAGACATATCTGGTGACGAAAGCATGTCAATCGTGACGTTTGGATATTCTTGCTCAAAGCTCGCGATCACGTCACCCATCCACTTTCGCCCATTGCCACCTTCAAAAAATCCGTACTTCAACGTCACTTCAACATCTTTCGGCAAGCCATTGTCATACACTTCACCGCTAGCTTGTCCTTCTTGTTCTGTTGAGTTTCCTTCACCCGATGATCCGCTCGTTGACTCTTGACTTCCACCGCTCATGCCTGGCATACCACACCCGACGAGTACGATAAGCGCCAGGATAAACAAAGTCAGCGTATACATTACTTTTTTCATACCATTCATCCTCTCTATTACTATTTAATCAATTTGATTTATTTAATGATTGTATCACTTTTCTGTAAATGTTCTGTTAATGCGCGAATGATTTTCGGTTAAGTTCACGCAGGTGAGAGACTGTTCGTACTCATTTGAAGGGAGGATACGAACAGCCCTGTATCACGACTACTTTAAATACGGTCGCTTCAACTCGTCATCCCACGCCCATATGGTGTCAAAGTCAAATCCTAAACGGTCACTAAAGAAAGCCTGCGTCTTAAACACTTCTGCACTGATGCCAAGTCCTTTTTCATTTGTCAAGGATTCGTCAGTGATCCGCTCCACCTCAACGATCATGTTGTCATTGGCAAAGTTGTTTTCTAGCGTTGCCGTATGTCCATTCAATACTCTGGCGACGACGCGGTTGGCGCTGACCGGCGTTCTTACTTCGTCATTTAAAGCAATGGTGTTACGGACGACGGTGTCGTTGTATGCATAGCCGCTGATGCCGCCAGCGTTATTTTCGAGGGCGGTCACATTGCCGGTAGCGTAGCTGCGTTCGGTCAGACTGCCTGCGTTTGTAATACCAATCAGTCCGCCGGCTTGCTTTTCCGTCGCCGTGACGAGAGCGTCGGAATAGCTGTCGCGGACGATACCATTAGAATAACCAATCAGTCCGCCAACAGTGTTTTCTCCGGTGACTGTGCCTGTCGAATAACTGCGCTCCACTGTGCCATTGTTTACATTGACTAACACGCCGGTTTGCGGTGCTCCATCTTCTCCGGTGATATCCGCATTGGTCATTGCTACATGCTGAATCGTTCCTGCATTCAAGTGGAATAATGCGCCATACGATGAATGAACATTTTTCAATGTCTTCCCATTCCCATCAAATACGCCCATAAACGGAACGTCTCTGACTAATTGGGGTACGGCCTCTCCTTGGAAGTCCACATCGTTTTTTAGTCGATAGCGTTCTTTCGGAAAGCGACTGATCTCTTGTAAGTCGGCAATGCTCTCAATTAGGTAAAAGCCGTCTGTGTCTTCTGCTAATGCCGGAGTGCCGCCACCGCTCTGCTCGGTATTTTCACGGTTCTCTTGCAACAGTGGGCGATTTGCGGTTTCGTCCCACGTCCACACGTTCTGAAAATCCCAGCCTAGCTCATCTTCATACGTCGCTTGCTGCTGTAATTCTGCTGCTGTTTTGCTGGCGCCTTTTTCGTTGTCAGCGTCTGCACTTGTTTGCCCTTCTTTACTGACCATCATCGTGTCCAGTCCGACATTGTTGACGAGTGTCGCCTGCTCGCCGGCAAGCATTCTGGCGACGATTCGGTTTGCGGCTGAAATCGTAATGACAGAGGGGTTTAACGCAGCGCTGTTTTTTATGACGGTGTTGTTATAGCTGTAGCCGCTCACACCGCCCGAGTTGCTTTGTCCGGATGTGACAGAGCCTGTCGCGTATACGTTTTCCGTGATGCTGCCTCGATTCGTAATCCCAATGAGGCCGCCGGATTGTTTGGACGTCGCTTTGACGTTTGCCGTCGAGTAGCTATTGCGGACAACACCATTAGAATAGCCGACGAGGCCGCCGACGTTAGACGTGCCGGTGATGGTGCCAGTCGTATACGCTTGCTCGATCGTGCCGTTATTGACATCAGCTAAGATGCCTGCGTCACTGCGGCCAGCGTTGACTTCAGCATCGATGACCGCAACGTTCTTAATCGTCCCTTCGTTCATGCGGAAGAGTCCTGCGCCACCGTCTTCTGCGACAAACTCAACGCCGGAAATGGTGTGGCCATTGCCGTCAAAGACACCTGTAAACGGGTCGTCTACAGCGCCGATCGCTGTGATCACATCATTGTTCCCAACAATGTTAGCGGTAAGCCGATAGTGTTTATCCGGGTAGTCGTTGATTTTTTCAAAATCGCTGATGCTGTCAATCTTATAAGGGTTTTCCACTGTTCCGTCTCCGTCCATCGCGTCGCGAATGACCGTTTCTGGGAAGATGTCATTTCGATCGGTGACGTTATCCCAAACGAATAATTTAACCGTCTGCTGGTCAGTAAATGTCAATGGTTCAGCAAAGTGAATCATCTGCTCGCGTCCGAGATGCTCTAAAGCGACTTCCTTCGTTTGCGAAGCGACTAATTCTCCGGTTTGGTCATAAACAGCGCCCATTACCGCAACGTCGTCCACGGACTCAGGATAATTTAAAATGCCAATACCGTTAAACACACCTTCTTCAACGTCAATACTCGTCAGCTCAAGATGGTTTTTAGGCGGCGCGAGTGTAAACTCATCGATGACGTCGCCGTTGTTGTTATAGGCTTTCCATGTGAGTGAAGTGTCATCAGCTTCAAGGACAGCACCCGTTTGCACGTCATCATCGTACACGATATGATCCCAATCGTACGTTTCGTTATCGTAAAATTTCGGGCCGGAAGAGCCCATTGTAATAAAAGTCGTGCCGAGGGTCATCGCTTCGTCACGCTGATCGACTGCACCATCACGAATCGATGTCCGTTTATACACATGGTCGTGACCACCAATGTATAAGCGAACGCCGAGCTGCTGCATTTTCTGCGTCATTTGCGCCCGATCCGCACTCATCCCCGGATCATCACTATGCGAACCGCCGTAATAAGGGAAATGACCGACGACCACCTTCCACACTTTATCAGTCGAACGCATATCCTCTTCCAGCCAGTCAAGTTGTTCTTCAGTCAGCTCTAACGAATTTAAGACAGCGACGTGCACATTGCCTTGATCAAAAGAGTAATAGTCTTCTTTATCACTGCCGTTTTTCGGGAGATTAAAGAAATGCTTGAACGAGCTCGCGTCTGCATCCTGAACGTATTCATGATTGCCAAGCATGTTGGCCGACAATAGCCCAATGTCATCATAGACGGTTTGGAACACGTCATTCCACGCGTGGATGCTGCCCGCCGCATCGACGAGGTCGCCGACTTGAACCATCACTTCTCCCTCTGGATGCTTTTCTTTAAGAACGGAAAGCATTTCTGTGAACAGCGCAAAACTTTGTTTGTCACGATCAGGAACTTGTAAATCCCCCATCATGTACATCGTTGTAGCGTTCGCATCCGTAGCTGTCGTAAACGTATGAACGTCGCCCCACGGACCATTTTTCTTCAGACCATAACGATATTCGTATGTCGTCCCTGCGTCTAAGTCGGTAAGATCTGCTTCGTGGGCTGCTAATATGCGGTAATGACTCGAATCGATGTCGTCACCGTACGCCGATTCAAAGTACGACACGTTCGTCTTGACGGTCGGCGCTTTTTTCCAACTATCCTCCGCCCTTTTGTACTGAACGTAAGCTTGATCAACGACGCGATCGGTCACTAAATTTATGCCCACTTCTTGTTCGTTCGCGCCGACATTGACGACTGGCGAGAACTCGTTTAATACTTTATCCGCATCGAGCTGATTGTCTTTGACGTCAATCTGGATTAATTCAGCACGTGAATTTCCTGCGCCATCAGTCGCATAGTACCTGACGAAATATTCGCCATATTCTTCGATCAAAAATGCCTGATTCTCAACGTTGACGTGCCCTTTTGAGTTAAACACATCGACCGTTACCTCAGGTGCGTCCCCGCTGTCATCGGTCGCTACAGCGTCTGGAATCTGCACGGTATCACCAAGCTTTACTTTTTTCGGAAGCTTGCCGTGAACAGCAATCTCTGGCGCGAAATCGGTTCCGCGCGTGACGTCCCCGATCCAAATGGGCGCACCGATGATTTCATCGCCATCTGCTTGAAACACTCTGACGAGAAAATAATCACCGTTCTCGCTTGGCAGCGTCTCATTTTTGCTAAATTCGTTGTCAGCAATATTTGTGTATTCTTTGACGACTTCTCCTTCATTCGTATATATCACAACACGGTCAATATGGTCTTCTTGATCAGGGTCTCTAAACACCATGTTAACCTCAATCTCTTCTGTATCACTCGGTAATATTGAGCCGAGAATTTGACCATTGGCGGAAAAAGCAAACACAAAATTTTCGTCAAAAGAAGAATACGTACGGCGATTGCGCATCGCGTCATAAATCTCTTCGCGCGTTAAGCTGGTTGTCCATAGCCCTGTAAGAGCCGGATTATTCGAGCCCCAATTGGCACTATGCTCATCCCCACCATATGTAGGCGACACGTGCCAGCCTTGATCCAGCGCTTGAATGTACGTATCAAAATAGCGCGCGACCTTATATTCAAAGAGTGTCACATTTCGATCGACCTCTTCGTTAAAATGACTGAAGCCAAAGAAGTCGCCTTTTCCACCGGCATCAGGGTGGTTAAACTGCACGATCGCATCTTGATCCTGTGAGACACGACCGTAAAACGTCGGAAGGTCATATTTTAAGTCGCCCATTCCGAATTGACCAGTCGCCCCTTTCCCATACGTGCGCGGAAACCATTCCGTATTAAACAAATTGACATGTCCAGCCTGGTCGTACCATGTGACCTCCGTCCCTGGGACGGTCACAAACTCACGGCTGTTATAGTCATTGTGCTGCTCATGAACGACCTTAAATTCTTCAGAATACGAATCCTCATACTTTTGCAAATAACTGTTCCCCGAACTAATATCGTACGTGACGTCGTGCTCAGTCGTCCCAAAAAAGTCAAGCGCCGTATTGGCCTGTACATGTTCAAACGCGTCTTTTGGCATGAGGACACCATCGCTAATCGACGTGTGGGCGTGCAGTTCTCCCCGATACAATTTCATTTGTAAATACTCCGCCCTATCGTTCTCGGCACCTGTAGCTGTCGGAAACGACGATAATAGCAACAAAAGCATTGTGATCATTCCAGTGATGACATGCACTCGTTTACTTTTCATCGTAAACCCCTCTCCTATACTGGATTGGACGATCCATCTTGCGTAAACAGGTTCACCTCCTTATTTAATTAATCAATTTGATTGATCAAATGAATCATATCGAAGAATTGTTAAGGAATGATTAATGTCTTGTTTATTTTCTCTAAAAAAGAACGCTTTTATTCGTTCTCTTACTCCCCATTGGCCTGTCGCTTTTGCCCTTCATCCGTCTTGGTCACTTTTTCCAGCCATGGCAGTGTCAGCTTAAATGCTTTTATCTCTGCAAAGGTCATCCTCACTTGCTTGGCTAAGCTTGAGAGCGTTCGAGGCGCATAGAAAGCGGTCGGAAAATGCAGCTTTTTTGTAATATACTTCATACGCCTCATATGAAATGAGTTTGAAATGAGCAGTGTCGAATGAAGGTCATGCTGCCGTAAAATCGTTTTACAATAGACAATGTTAAATACAGTGTTTCTCGCCTTTGTTTCTAACAAAATGTCTTCTGCACGTACCCCTTGATTGATTAAATACGCTTTCATAATGTCTGCTTCTGTTTTTGTTGAAGTGACCGCCCCCCCTGTTAAGATGATTTTTTTATAGTGGTATCGCTCCATGAGCGCAAGCGCTGCATCAAGTCTTTCTTTTAACAAAGGATGAACTTGATCATTTTTACATTGGTAGCCAAGGATGATTAAAGCGTCAGCATCCTTGGCGTGAACAGAAAAGCTATGCATCCAAATAAAAAAAATGAGTGGCGTTGCTAAACTAATAATGAGAAGGAAGATCATAATGTCCAATGAAGAGAACCCTTTCGTATGTAATCGAGCAATTTATACGTGCACATATTTCGCGATGGCCTGCGCAACACCGTCCTCTTCATTTGTCGCGGTCACAACGTGGGCGACTGCTTTAATCTCGTCGACCGCGTTATCCATGGCTACACTTAAGCCTGCCTGTTTCATTAAGGAAAGATCGTTTGGACTGTCGCCAACCGCCATGACTTCTGACATCTCAATGCCTAAAAGCTCACAAACCCGCTGAACGCCGGCTGCTTTCGTTACACCTTTTTTCGTCACTTCCATATTAAACGGCGTCGATTGAGTGATTTCGACCGAAGGCCATTGGCTCACCTCGTCCCAAATCTCTTTGTGAACAGTTAAATCTTTCGAGCTAATGCCGAACTTCATCCACCCTCGTTCGAGCATATCTGCTGTCCATTCGTCACGACCTGTCACACTTTCGACGCTATACCCCCAAAACCAAACGTCGGCGTCAACAGCTAGTTCATACAGTTTTTGCAAATCTTTCTGCGCGATAAAATGACGTTCGTGCAAATTTCCCGCACCTTCCCAAATCTCACCGCCATTGACAAGCACCATCGGTCCAGTTAAACCTAGCTCCTTCCAATACTTTTCAGCTGTCTGAAACCCGCGACCTGTCGCAAAAATGACATGGACGCCCTGCTCATGCACGTGCTGAATTTGCCTCTTCGTTTCTGTCGTGATCTCCTTATCGTCTGTGAGCAGTGTCCCATCTAAATCGAGTGCGACTAAACGGTAATTGTGTTTCATGTCGGTGTCTCCTTTTATGTGTAAATTATAATGAGAGAATATCTAACGGGACATCGAAAAATGTCTTGATCACGAGCTGACCAGCGAGTGCTGCCTCATCGTAGTCGTTATTAAATGGATGTAACGAAATGTTTTGGCACGTTTGCGGAACGGTCTGCTGGACAATCCCGAGTACTTCAGGGATGATTCGATCGCCTAATTGCTCGATCACTCTTCCCGTCAGCATCACTTGATCTGGATTTAAGAAGGTGACGACGTTGCTTAAGGAGAGGCCGATGGCGGCGATGATTTTTTGCAGCAAGGCAATGTCCTCTTCCTTTCCTGAGCGCACATGCCAAGCAAACTCGTCGAGTGTCATCCCTTTGTTTTTGATTAAACCGCTATTGGAGGCGAGTGTCGTCAAACAGCCGACCGCGCCACAGTGGCACATGTAGGCGTCAGCGCCAGAAAATGCTTTCACATGCCCGAACTCCCCTGCAACATGAGTCGACCCGACAAAGAGTTTTTTTGGTGCATCACCGCACCACCAATCCCATGATCCAGCTTTAAAACAATATTATTCTCGGATGCTGCTAAATCTCCTTTGTCATTTTCAATGATCGCTAATAAATTCACGTCATTTTCGATATAAATCGGAAAATCAAAGGTTTGCTTAAGGCGAGCGACGAGGGGAAAATTGTCGAACGCGAGCCCTTGAGATTCAATGACGATCCCTTGCTTAGAATCGACGAGACCTTGAATGCTTAATCCGATGCCGCGCAGTTTCGTCTCATCTGGGACAGCCTGATGAAGCTTCGCAAGCACGTCGTAAATGCAAGCAAATGTGTCTTCAGCATCATGAAACACGCTGACATCCATTCGCTCATTCGCTAAGACCTTTCCGCTAAAATCGATTAACGCCCCTGCGACATACTTCACCGCAACTTCAATGCCAATGGCGAACATCCCACTCGTTTGAATGACTAAAGGAATCGGTCTTCTCCCTCGAGCACCTGACGTCGACTGGCCTTCCATAACGAGATCGTCTTCGATCAGGCGGTTGACGATATTTGTGACCGTTTGCTGGGTTAAGGCTGTCCTTTCCGCCAGTTCAACGCGCGAAATCGGACTTTCATTGTAAATCAAATGTAATATTTTCTGTTGATTGATGAATTTCATCCCTTGCTGACTCGAGACCTTGTTCATGGTGGACCACCTTTTTTCTACGTCTGCACGTTCATTCCATTAAATAATCAAATGAATTGATTTAAATATATACTTTTTAATAACACTTTTCAAGTATCTTTCTTTATATTTCTGAATATTAAAACAAAAATATGCCTCTTTAATCAACGTTTTGCTTAAATTGTAGCGAAAACGAAGGATTGCTTGCGCCACTTTTCAACGGGCACAGTGGACTTTCGCCGCCGAGATCACGACGCAAAAAAAATCCACCCCGCTTTGTCTATTGCGCAAGTGGATGTGATGAAGAGGTGCTGCGACATCAAGGAAATTGCATTTATCAACTGAATTCGGGTACGAATCGCACTCCAATCCCGGTTATTATTTTACAAAGGGATCCAGTCAGCTCAATGAGACGTATTACACAGGGCGATCTTCCTCAAAGCCATTCCGACGCAAAATATATAAGTACACTTGATCATCAACAGGATTCACGTAAGCCAGCGAATAAAAGTTTAGCTGCCCTTCCTTCCAGGCGATAAAGAGATCAATGCCCAACTGCTCATTTAAGAGACCTTCCTTATCAATAATATGACCCGGGAGATCAGATTTGTATCCTGGCACAGCAAAGATATTCGCTCCCGAGAATGAATCGCTGCCGTCTTCAACGTCTCCGTTGTCAGAGACAGGTTGTAAATCAACATCCAATGCCTCTCTCACTTCCTCTTGAGTCATTCCCGGCGCGATAGCGCGTTTAATGTCTTCCATTTTCTGCAGGATATTCTCTTCTCTTTTGCTAAAATGAATCCCTGTACTTTTAATGACGATGGTTTTCTTCTCTTCATCCCACTCCACCTGACCACCCGTCGCTTCAATCACTGACTTGACAGGCAAATATGACGTGCCATCAATCATCACTGGTGCAACCTCTTTCCCTTCCTCATTTTGCGGAACCCAAGCTGCATGATTCAAAGTAAATTGGATTTGCTCGTTGACATACGCTTTAATCTCGCTTATGTGATTGCCTGCATAAGTAGTGGTCGCAGTGATGATGAAAAAAAAGCACATAAGGTTAATACGATATTATATTTCACATTAATCTTACCTTTCTAAAATTTGTTAATGATGAAAAACATATGCTCTCTTACATAGATTTATTCAGAAGACATTTAACAAAAGGCAAAGGGGCGTTTCTTAAAAAAACTGCCCCATAAATCAGTCTTATTTAATGTCAGAAATGGCCAGTGGCTTAGCTCTCCCAGATTTCTAATTCCGTCTCTCTTACTTTTTCAGTTGTAAGTTCAGTAATGATTTGATCTGTAATACTAAACTCAGTCTTGAGATTTGTCATGGTTCTATCTTCTAACTCCTGTGACTCAAACCATTTATCAAATTTCTCTTGACCAACGTATTCTTGAACATTTTTATCAAAAAAATATTCATAGCAATTGATATTTTCAAGTTCTTGCTTTGAATCTTTAACATTCTTATGAGCGATCGAAAATGAGAGTTGTGGATAAAACAGCATGGGGTCGATCGTTTCATGATCCTCTGGATATATTTGATCCACATTATTGACATCAAAGTGTAAATGATAAGCTACGTCACCAGTATTGCCAGAAGTTGCTATATCAACATATTGTCCAATATGATCACCAGTATTGTAATTTTGACTATTTTTCACCAAATGTAGATATCTGGTAATTAACCGTTCGTCAGTATCAGGGTCTCTATCATTATGTCTTATTGTCATTGCTTCAGTTCCATCACTGTAAGTCCCACTTTGAATTATAACTCCAGCAGCTACAGAATATACTGGTTCTAATCTAACCCCAATATCTATACCTTTATGAAACCTCCACCCAACATCACCAAATTCTTCAGTTATTGTTGTTCCTGTTGTCGGCCAAGACCAATTCATATCTGCATATTCACTATTATTAATTGCTTTCTTATCTTGTAAAGCCTGTGTAGATGGTTGTTCTTGTCCAGCGATTACATTAGTATTAGCACCTAGACAAAAAGATAACACAATTGACAACAACAAAGCTTTTCCCAAAATATTTCCTTTCATAATGAAATACCTCCTAAAGAAATTTGATCGTTATCTAAAGATATATCGATCATCTACTATATAAAAAGCCAATTCTCCTTCAGAAGGTAACCCACTCTCTCTTGATTACTTAACAATTTTACAAATTAGCTATTTTAGAAAGCATAAAATATCTTGTGTAATCGAATCACTAACGTCGCATTAAAAATAAATCTATTGATGATAAATTCCGAATAATCTTTAGGTGATCTCTTCCATAAAAAAATCCTTTATCATGGATTGGAGGCAGTAATCCAGCCAAATCCAAAATAAAGGACAATCTCATGGAGAAGATTACACGAAAAACGGCATTTGAGCAATGGGTTGAACCCATTTTCAATGAATTATTTGTGGAACAGGTCCAGCGCCATTGTCTTGATCACTATACAAAAAAGCTGCACATGGCTTCGTTCATGAACTTACTCTTGTATGCACAACTTCACGAAACGGAAAGTTTACGTGCCATCAGCGACAGTGTCTTTTCAAAAGAACTGCAGGAAGCCACGCGTTTAGATTCAATCAGCTTCTCACAGCTCGGCAGACGATTGCGCCAGGTACCAACGGAATTCTTTCAGGCGATTTTTCTCGATCTGGTC